>JAEUNN010000868.1 GCA_016791085.1 Rhodocyclaceae bacterium
AGCCGCTCGGCAAACGCGCGGCGCGTGAAATCGCGCATGTAGCGCAGGCGCGCCGCGGCACCCAGGCGCTCGCGGGCAGCCGGATTGGTGGCGAGAAAATGCACGGCGGCACGCAACGACGCCGCATCGCGTGCCGGCACGCGCACGGCGCAGGCGTCATCCACATAATCTTCCATGCAGCTGCCGGACGTCACGACACAGGCCTTGCCGGCGCGCATGGCGTCTATCAGCACCAGCTGGCCGGCCGACACGCCGGTTTCGCGTATCGGCAGCACCACCGCGCGCGCGCCCTCCAGCAAGTCGTTGAAACGCTCGCCATAGGCGCCATGCACGGCTTTCACGTTGGGCGGCAGTTCTAGCCCGGCCAGATCGGCAGGGTGGCAGGCGATCACCAGGCGCACCGACAGGCCGCGAAACGCCTCCACCAGCGTGGCATAGTCGCGGTTGCTGGTGCCGCCGGCGAAAAAATACGCCTCCGGCAGAGCGCCCGGCAGTTCTTCCGGACTTTTGGGCGTGCTGCGCCCATAGGCCACGAAGTGGATTTTCCGGCCCGCCGCGGCACCGAATTCGCCCAGGTAATAGTTGCGTTCCAGCGAGGCATGGCACACCAGCCAGGACAGCGCCGGCGCGCCGATCAGCCAGCGGTAGGCGGCGCGGTACAGGGCCCCGGCCAGGCCGCGCTTGCGGTTATAGATCAGTTGCAGCACGGCCGCGGCCGGCGCGCGCGGCAGCCAGAACAGCAGGCGCGTGAATAGCGCGTAATAAAGCCCCACGAACTGTTCGCCGAACAGCACCAGATCGTAGCGCCGGCTCGCGCGAAAGGCGCGCCAGGCCATGCCGAATATGAGCAGGTGGCGCCGCCACAGGCTGTCCGACACGGCGCGCGCGGCGGTGTAGTGCATGAGGCGTATGTCGGCCGTCAGGCGGTCTCCCAGCGTATCCAGGAAATCCGGTTCGTCGCGATAAGGCGCGACGATAAGCAGTCGGGTGCGGCTGGTGGTCATGGCAGCGTGTCGGCAGGCAAGGCGTGAATTGGTCGGATCAATCGGTGCACACGCAGGCGCTGGCGGCGCCGCCCAGGCGCGCGCGCAGCAATTCCATTTGCGGGCGGTCGCGCCCATCGACCGGTTCGTGCGACAGCTCGTAAGTGCTGCGCCAGTTGCCGCCGGCCCAAATGAACCAGTCCAGGCAGGCCGCCGCGCTCATGTCGAGGAATTTGGCCAGCGCGTCCAGCCAGCGCGCATCGTCCATGGGCACGCCGGTTTCGCCTATGGCGCCACGCTGGCCGTGCGCCGCCAGCCAGCGCAGGAAAGG
>JAEUNN010000877.1 GCA_016791085.1 Rhodocyclaceae bacterium
GTATTGGTGGAAAAGCGCTGGTGCACCAGGGCCAGCGCGGATTCCATGCGCTCGTCGGTAAGGTCGAGGTAGTACTCGCCCACCTGTTCGGCCAGCAGCATGCCTTTGTACACGATGGTGCGCGAGGACAGCGACGGCAGGTAGAACTGCCGGCCGTCGGCCAGTTTGAGCGCGCGTACGGCATGTTCGACGCGCTTGCGGATTACGAACAGCTTGCGCTCGAATGCATCCTGGTCGGCGGTTGCGGCACCGCGCCCGATGAACACCTGGCGCATGACCGGCTCGATCGCGCGGGCGGCCATGGCGAGACCGGCGTTTTCACGCGGCACATCGCGCCAGCCCAGGAACATCTGGCCTTCTTCGTGAATGATGCGCGCCACCGCAGATTCGCAGGCGTCACGGCCATTGACCGATTGCGGCAGAAATACCACGCCGCAGGCGTACTCGCCCGGCGGCGGCAGCGTAATGCCCAGTTTTGCGCTTTCTTCGCGCAGGAAGCGGTCCGGCATCTGAATCAGGATGCCGGCGCCGTCACCAAGCAACGGGTCGTAGCCGGTAGCACCGCGATGCACGAGGTTATTCAGGATTTGCAAGCCCTGCGCAACGATTGCGTGGCTTTTCTTGTTTTTGATGTTCGCGACGAATCCGACACCGCAGGCATCATGCTCATTTGCGGGATCGTAAAGTCCCTGGCTCGGAGGAAGCGCCATCGTCTGTTCCTTGGGGTAAGCAGTTAGCGAAACAATCTGTAAGCAAAATCCGTGACCACAATTGCGGCCGCCGCAGCTTTTTCGTGTGAGCCCGCGAGCGGCACGAAAAACTTGACCACTACTCAAAAAAAGCCGGCTGGAACCGGCTTTTTGTTTGCAAAACGGCTGCCCGGGAATCACCGCCGATCGGGCGGCAACCCCATAGTCTAGCGGGTGCACCGTTCTTGTTCAAGACTCGTTGCGCAATGCAGCAGCGACGCACCAGAGCCGGGATGGGGCATTCCTGCCACGCACTATCGCGGTGCCTGTCCGCCAGGCGCGCCGGGGCGGGTTTCAGAATTCGCCCACCGAAAACAAGCGGCGATGTTCGCGCATGGCGTAGCGGTCGGTCATGCCGGCGATGTAGTCGGCAATCGCACGCGCCTTGTCGGCACGCGCCATTTCCAGAAATTGCGGCGGCAGAAGTTCCGGCGCCTCCATGAAGGCCGCGAACAGTTCCTGAATGATGCGCCGCGCCTTGTTGGTCATGCGATTGACCTGGAAGTGGCGGTACAGGGC
>JAEUNN010000882.1 GCA_016791085.1 Rhodocyclaceae bacterium
TGTCCTACCTCGCGCTGGGCAAGGAAGAAGGCGCCGAACTGCTGATCGGCGGCGACCGCGCGCATCTGGGCGGCGATCTGGCCGACGGCTGCTACATCCAGCCCACGCTGTTCAAGGGCCACAACAAGATGCGCATTTTCCAGGAAGAAATTTTCGGCCCGGTGCTGGCCGTGACCACCTTCAAGACCGAAGCCGAAGCCCTGGAAATCGCCAACGACACGGTGTATGGCCTGGGCGCCGGTGTATGGACGCGCAATGGCAGCGTGGCCTATCGCATGGGCCGCGGCATCAAGGCTGGCCGCGTATGGACCAACTGTTATCACGCCTATCCGGCGCATGCCAGTTTCGGCGGCTACAAGGAATCCGGCATCGGCCGCGAAACCCACAAAATGATGCTCGATCACTACCAGCAAACGAAAAACCTGCTGGTGAGCTACAGCCCGAAAAAGCTGGGCTTCTTCTGACAACAAACTCACGGATTGCCGTACGCGGCACTGACGGGGCGGGCAACCGCCCCTTTTTTCGTGTGGAGGCGATATGGTCGAAAAAGTCATCGCAAGCCCGGCGGCGCTGGATTTGATCGCGCTGCTGAAGCGCCGGCATGGCGAGCAGCTGTTGTTCGTGCAATCCGGCGGCTGCTGCGACAACAGCGCGCCCAACTGTTATCTGCCCGCGGAAGTGACCATCACGCCTGGCGACGTGCTGCTCGGCCACCTGGCCGGGGTACCGTTCTATATGCCGCAGTCGCACTACCAGTACTGGAAACATACCCAGGTGATCCTGGATGCCGTGGACGGCAATCCCGGCAACTTTTCCCTGGAAGGCCCGGAGGGCAAAATGTTCCTGTCGCGCGCACGCCTATTCACGGACCAGGAAATGGCCGAACTGATGGCAGCGGGAGATTTCTGAAGCGGCCCCAAGCAAGCATTGCGCATGCGTGCCCGGCGCGCCCCGGACAGGCCGGCCGCAGCACCAGGCGCGGCCGGCACACCGGTCGAATTCGCGCGTTTGCGCTATTTCGCGGCTTTGGCGATATTGTTGGTGGCCACCGCATAGTCCTGGCTGTCGGGCGGACAAACCAGTTCCGTCGGGCGTGCCCAGGGACGGTCGACATAGGTTTGCCAGTCCTTGTCGTTGGCCGCATACGCTTCCTTGCCGGTCGGGTCGCCGCAGGTTTCGGGACTCACCGACTGGCCCGGACCGATCGCCACCACCGCGCCTTTTTTGAGCGTGCAGGTGGCCATCCAGGTGAGGTCGTTCCAGGCCCTGCAAATTTCATAATCGCTGCGGTACTTGTCCACCGGCCCGTTCGGGGCGTCGTAGGACCACCAGCCACCCAGGCGGTTGGTGTTGCCGCGCGCGTCTTTCTTGTCCGGGCCGTTCCACATGCGATACACCGGAATGTCCTCGGTAATGCGAACCACCAGCGCCTGCGACACGCCGCCCATGCCGGGCGGCTTGACCGCACTTTCCAGTTTGGCGCGGGCATAGTCGGGATCGTCCTGAGTCAGCACGACAGCCTTGCCCTCGAGTTTTTTGGGCAGCGCAAGCCCGTCCGCGCATGCGCCGGCAGACAGCACGCTGGCTGCCAGGCCCGTCCCCAGGGCCATGAACAGCTTGGATTTATACATTGCAACCTCCGCGTCAGATTTCGAGCGTGAGCGCGTCGGCGTCGCCGACATCGAACGCGCCTTCGCCCCTGGGTGTACGAACGTGGTACTTGGTACCGTCCTCTGTCCAGGCTTCGTTGTCGTCCATGCGCACGCGCGCAGCGGTACGGATGGTCAGGCCGCGCTGCGACAGCGTCACACCGGCCGGCATCCAGACCGAAATGATGCCGGGCAGCCCCTGCCCGCTTTCGTGCACGAAACCCAGATCGAGGCGATCTCCATCCGCATGGGTAGATACCAGCACATAGGACTGGTCATGCGGGCGTACCACCGCGAAGCGCCAGAAACGTATGGCACCGAAGGCCTTGTGCAGAAAACTGGCACGCAGCAATTGAGCCGCTTCCGCGGCACTAAGTGTCTGGTCAGGCATGGCATGGCACCTCGTATCCCGGACGCCGGCTAATATATCGGATCCGCAGGCTGACAGGTTTATTGGCAGGAAAAATTCCGGTATGGCGCGCGGCCCGTTCAGTTGCGGCGCCGGCCCCCGGCCGCGCATCATAGCGCAGCGTACCCCGGCGTGGATGTGCGGCACCTGCCACGGCTCGCAAGCGCGCCGCATGCGCCCACAACGCAGCACGTGCAGGCCGCCCCGATCCAGCCACCGGCACCGCGCGCGCCGGCCGGCGCGCATACTTGCGGGCGGCGCGGCGGTCACAGCGCCTTGCGGTTCGCAACGCGGCAGGAGGTGCAGCGCATGGACCATACCCCGGCGGCCCGGCCGCTGGTCGCCATCGTAGGCGGCGGTGCGGCGGGCATATTCACGGCCTGGCAAATCAACCGGCTCTGGCCGGACCGCTTCGAACTGCACCTGTTCGAACGCAGCGCCCAGCCCGGCGGCAATGCGCAATCGCTGCAGGTCGAGCACGACGGCCGCCGCTACACGCTCGACGCCGGCGCCCAGTTTTTCGACCGCGGCGCGCAGCCGCTCTATACACAGGCGCTCGCGCAACTCGGGCTGGGCGCAGGCATCACGAGCCACGCGACGGGCATCACGCTGTGGGATAGTGCCCGCCACGAACGCCTGCTCTGGCTGCCGGCGCAACTGGACGGGTTCAAGCGCTATACGGCGCGGGACTGGCAGCGCCTGCTCAAATTTGCCGCCTTCGTGGTGTCGGCGGCCCTGCTGCACGCGGCGCCCGCGCCGGACTGGAGCCTCAGCGTAGACGACTGGTTCGCCGGCCTGCCGCTGCCGGAAAATTTCAAACGCCGCACGCTCAAAACTTTCCTGTATCAGTTCCTGTCCATGCCGCCGGCCGCGTCGGGGCGCGCTTCGGCCCTGTATGCGACGGACTATTTCCTGCGCAGCATCGCGGGCGGGAGCGGCGCGGACGGTTCGGAAGGCGCGCCGGCATTGTTCCGGGTGCTGCAGTTGCAGGACGGCCTGGCCGCCGCGCTGGAACGCGCGCTCGCCCTGTCCGGCGCGACCTTGCATGCGGCCGCGACGGTTGCCGCGGTCAGCCCGGCGCCCGGCGGCGTGCGCCTCGTGGCGGGCGGCGCCGCCTTTAATGCCGATTTGCTGGTGTTCGCCTGCAGTCCTGGCGATTGTGCGGCCATGCTGGCTGCCGGCGGCCAGGGCGACGCGGAACTGGTGCCCCTGTTGCGGGCGCTCGCACGCGACTATTTGCCGCTTTCCATCGTGCTCGGGCAGGACACCCCCGGCTGGATGCCCGCGGACGAGCGCTATTGGGAAGCCGTCAATACCCTCGCCGGCACGCATGACGCGGCCATCGCATTCAGCGTGTGGTTCGGGCCCTTGCGCCCACCCGGCCGCAGCGGCCGCCCGGTACGCCTGTTCAAATCCTGGGGATCGCCGTCGCTCAGTGGCGCGCCCGCGGCCGGCGTGTTTTTCGAGCACCAGCACCAGGTGCTGTTGCCCAC
>JAEUNN010000894.1 GCA_016791085.1 Rhodocyclaceae bacterium
CCGAATTCGAGGTCCATCGCCGCGGCTTCGGCGGGCGCAATTTCGGCCGCTACGGGAACCTGGGCTTCGAGGTCGAGCAGCATCGGCTCTTCGCCGAATTCGAGATCGATCGCTGGAACTTCACCGGGCGCGAGTTCCCCGGCCGGCGGCGCGGCGGCTTCGAGGTCGAATGAAGCCGGCTTTTCGCCCAGTTCGAGATCGATCGCAAGGATTTCGGGGGGCAGCGCGGAGGCTGCAAGCGCCATGGGCGCTTCCAGGCCGGGCAAAGCCTCGTCGGCGCCGGATTCGAGGTCCATGACGGGGGCCACGGCGTCCATATCGCCAGGACCCGCTTGTTTGCGGCGCGCGCCCAATTCCCCCGTGATCGCGGCGCGCGCGATGCCGGCGGTCAGGTCATTGAGCGCGGTGACCAGTTCCGCTTCGATCTGCGGTTCGCGTACCTGCACCACCAGGGCGGCCTGCCGTTCCAGCGCTTCGACCGCGGCGGCGAACAATTGAATTTCGTCCTGTCGCGGCACCAGCTGGTGGGTGTGAAATCCGCCCGCCGCATGTTCCAGGGCACGCGCGACTTCGGCAATCGGCTGCACGCCGACCGTGCGCGAAATGCCGGCCAGGGTGTGCGCGGCGCGCACCAGAGGTTCCGACGGCACGGCGTCCGGCTGGCACTGCAGGGTGCCAAGCTCCTCCCGCAGCGTGGTCAGGTGGGCGCGGCACTCGTTGCAATAAAGATCGAACAGGGACTGCGATATGCGCATGTCGCCAAGTTGTACTTCGCCGTCCGGCAGGTCCGCCGCCGGTGCGGCGGGAAGTGCTGCCGGCGGCTCGGGCGCGGCGGCAAGTTCCGGCGCGGCCAGGTCGGCCGCTGCGGCCGGCAGTTCGGCCTCCAGATCCAGGCTCAATTCGCTGGCTTCGTCGAGCGTGATCTGAACCGCATCGTCAACGGGCGGCGCGCCGAAATCGAAGTCGATGTCCAGGGCCGTGACTTCCGCTCCGGGTGCCGGCGTCTCGTTTGCCGCCAGAGCGTTGAAATCCATGACCTGCGTGGCCGCCACGTCGAGGACGGGCTCGGCCGGCAGAGCGCCGCTACCTGCCGCGGGCATTTCCAGCGGCGGCGCCAGGTCGAGGTCCACGCCATACGAATTGATGTCCACGACCATCGTGGCGCTCATATCGGCGTCTTGCGGCGCGGGCGCAGCGGCTGGCGCCGGGGGCGGTTCGATATCCAGCGTAAATTCGTTGATATCGACGATCAGCGTGGCATTCGGATCCGGTGCGGCGCGGGCCGGCGTTTCCGGAATCCTGGTTTTGGTGGGACTCCAGTCCAGATCTATGCCCAGATCGGAAGGTTCCGGCGCCGGAGGTTCCAGGTCGAAAGTCAGGTGGTCGCTCAGCCCGACCACATCGGTGGCGGCCATGGGGTCGAAGTCGACCGCGGCCGGGCGCGTCGCGGCCGGTGCAGGAG
>JAEUNN010000911.1 GCA_016791085.1 Rhodocyclaceae bacterium
CCAGGCGCAACGCCAGCACCAGCGCGGATTCGCTTTCCAGACAAAGATCGGCCAACAGATTTTGCATGAGCGGTTGTTCGGACAGGCGGCGGCCGAAGGCCTGGCGCTCGCGCGCATGGTGCAGCGCATGCACGAGCACCGCACGCATCACGCCGGCCGAGGCGATGGCGCAATCCATGCGCGTGTGGTTGCCCATTTCGAGTATGGTGCGCACGCCTTGGCCGGGCGCGCCGACCAGCCAGGCCTCGGCATCCTCGAATTCCACTTCGGCCGACGCATTCGAGCGGTTGCCCAGTTTGTCCTTGAGCCTCTGCACAAAAATCGCGTTGCGGCTGCCGTCGCGGCGCCAGCGCGGCATCAGAAAGCAGCTCAAGCCGTCTGCGCTGTCCTGCCGCGTTTGCGCCAGCACCAGGTGAGCATCGCTCTGCGGCACCGAAAAAAACCATTTGTGCCCAACCAGGCTGTAACGATCGCCCCAATCGTCGGCGCCCGTGCGGACTGCAAAACTGGTGTTTGCGCGCAGGTCCGAGCCGCCCTGTTTTTCGGTCATGCCCATGCCTATCAGGGCCGCGTGCTTGGCATCGAGCGGGCTGGACGCGGGGTCGTAAGAGTACGACAGCACGCGCGGCAACCAGTCCTGCGCCAGCGCCGGTAGCGCCGCGGCTTGTTGCCGCAACACCGGCACCGACGCGAATGTCATGGTGAGCGGGCATTGCGTGCCGTTTTCGGCCTGCGAGTAAAGATAGTATTTGGCCGCGCGGGCGACCTGCGCACCGCCAGCGCCCGGCTGCCAGGGTGCCGCATGCAGGCCCTCGGCGCGAGCCAGCTGCATCAGATGGTGCCATGCCGGATGGAATTCCACTTCGTCGATGCGCCGCCCGCAAGGGTCGAAGTTGCGCAATTGCGGCGGAAACTGGTTGGCTAGCCGCGCCCACTCGGCGATGTCGGCACTCCCCAGGCGCGCGCCCCATGTTTCGAGTTCCGGCGCAGCCCAGCCAGCCCCGTTACGCACCACGACTTCGCGCAGGGGCGTGTCGATCAGGAACAGGTTGCGCCCACAAAACGGCGTCGACTGATTTTGTACGGAGTGGATTGCAGACATCGCAGGGTCCGGGGCGTGGCGGCTAATTCATCGTAGTCGCATCGTGCCGGCACGTGACGGCTGGCGCAATTCCGGCCGCCGCATCAGCAAACGCCATGACGCTGCGAAATCGCAGTCTGCCGCGATCAATACCGGTCACGGAAACTGCCCCGCCTGCGCGGATTTAACGGACCATCTATGCGCTGGGCGGCAATGGTCGCGGCTGGACCTTGGGATGTGATGGTGCCCGGGACCGGACTTGAACCGGTACGGCAAAAGCCGAGGGATTTTAAGTCCCTTGTGTCTACCTATTCCACCACCCGGGCATTGCCAGATCAATTTCGTGCAGGGACGGACCACGACCCGTCCTGCATGCCGCACGGCACCCGAGTTTTCCGCGGATGCGATCAGACCTGGCAAATTTACCGGATTTTACTGGAGGCGGGGGTCGGAATCGAACCGGCGTCCACGGCTTTGCAGGCCGCTGCATGACCACTCTGCCACCCCGCCCGGGGACGGCGGCCGCCTGGCCGCCGCGAGCGATGTTCGGCGCGAAATGCGGTCCGAACAGAATCAAAAAGGGGAAAGTTTGCACTTTCCCCTGGAATACTGGAGCGGGAAACGAGTCTCGAACTCGCGACCTCAACCTTGGCAAGGTTGCGCTCTACCAACTGAGCTATTCCCGCGCGACAGTCCATAAGTATGGATCATATTGAGGCGCCCGTCAAGATTTTTCTGCAGGTATTTTTCCGCTGCCGTGCCGACGGATTTCCGGCCAGGCCTTTTTGAGGTAGTAGCCCATGGACCACACCGTGAGCACGGCCGCAATCCAGATGAGCCAGTTGCCCAGGCGGATCGCCGGAATTCCAAACAGGTCGGCGTCATACAGCAGCAGCGGAATCGCCACCATCTGCGCCGTGGTTTTGATCTTGCCTAGCATGGACACGGCCACGCTGCGACCCGCGCCCAGTTTGGCCATCCATTCGCGCAGCGCCGAAATGGCGATTTCGCGCCCTATGATGATGAATGCCACGATGGTGTTGGTGCGCTCGAATTCGACCAGAATGATGAGCGCCGCCGATACCATGAGCTTGTCGGCAACCGGATCGAGAAATTCGCCGAATGGCGACGTCTGGTTCAGCGAGCGCGCCAGATAGCCGTCCAGCCAGTCTGTCACGGCGGCCCCGACGAACATGATCGTGGCATATAAATTCTTGTCCGCGGGCGGCAGCCATGCATCCGGCAGATAAAAAATGCCGATGAAGACAGGAATGACGACGATACGTGCCCAGGTGAGTGCAGTCGGTAGGTTTAGCAGCATGTTCTGACTGTAGTCCGCGCCGCGCGCCCGGCACACCGTGGCCGTACG
>JAEUNN010000917.1 GCA_016791085.1 Rhodocyclaceae bacterium
TGATCCAGATCACCGACCCGCTGGGCAACGAAACCCGCATCGGCACCGACAACGCCGGCCGCGCCACCTCCCACACCAACCCGCTCGGCCACACCGGCACACAGACCTGGACCGGGCTCGATCAGCCCAAAACCAGCGTCGCCCCCTTGGGCGGCATCACACGCTACGACTACGACGGCGCCCACCGCCTGAGCCGCGTCACCGACCCGCTCGGGCACGCCGTCGAAAGCTACGCCTACGGCGCGCACGACCGGCTCACGGCGCGTACCGATGCGCTGGGCAAATCCGACACCTACACCTACGACGCCATGCTGCGCCCGGCCAGCGTTACCGATCGGGAGGGGCGAGAAACCCGCTACCGCTACGACCAGGCCGGCCGCGTCACCGGCATCGAACGTCCGGACGGCAGCGAGCAAATGCGCTACGACGCCGTCGGCCGCCTCATCGCCGTGGAAAGCGCCAGCGGCAGCGTGCAATACACCTATGACACGGCCGACCGCCTGGTCGAAGAAATCCAGACCCACCACGGCAGCACCTGGCGCATCGCCTACACCTACGACGCGCTCGACCGGCGCCGTACGCGGACCATCAACGGCACGGCGGAAACCGCCTACACCTGGGACAACGCCGGGCGGCTTGCCAGCATCAGCTTCCAGGGCGACACCACGCGCTACGCCTGGGACGCGGCGGGCCGCCTGACACAAAAAACCCTGCCCAACGGCATCACGCAAAACCACGGCTACGACGAAGCCGACCGCCTCACCGACATTGCCTACCGCCAGCCCGACGGCAGCCTGATCGAGCGCATCGCCTACAGCTACGACGCCGCCGGCCAGCGCATCGCCCGCTCCATCAACGGCCCGGCCAGCCCGGAAACCCCGATCGCCGCCACCTACGACGTCGCCAACCGCATGACGACGCTTACGCTCTACCCGGGCGAGGCCGGCCAAAAGAGCTACAGTCTGAGCTACGACGACAACGGCAACCTGACGGACAAAACCAACCAGGCCGATCCGGCCGACCGTACCCGCTACACCTGGAATGCACGCGGGGAACTGAGCGCGATCGACGGGCCGAACCTCACCGCCAGCTTCGCCTACGACCCGCTCGGCCGGCGTACCGAGCGCACCATCAACAGCACCACCACGCGGTATGTGTATGATGGAATACAGGCGATTGCCGAAACGGACTCCGGTGGGAACATATCGGCGCACCTGCTGACGGGGCTGGCGGTGGATGAAGCGATTGCGCGCTACACGACCGCCGCGCACGCCGCCGGGGCGCAGGTGCGGGTGTTCCTGACTGATGCGCTCGGGAGCGTTGTCGCGCTGGCGCGGGGGGATCG
>JAEUNN010000931.1 GCA_016791085.1 Rhodocyclaceae bacterium
ACGTGCCGTGAGTGCCGCGAGCATCACGACCAGCGTGCCGCTCGCCACCTGCCAGCCCTGCAGGCCCCAGTGCTGCGCGAGCGGTACCAGCCAGCCATCCAGCCAGGCCACCGGCACGAACACGCCTACCGCCAGCACCGCCCCGGGCAGGGCGTAGCCCAAGGTGGACAGGCGCACCAGCCAGGTGGTGAGCGGGTCGGGGTGGGCGCGGCGGGCCTGTGCCAGCACCAGGGCGCAGGCCGCCACGCATAGCGCGGCGCTGGCCGCGAGCACGATGGAATGCCACACGAAACCGGCGTAGCGCGCGTCCAGGTCGTTCTGCCAGTTGGCGCCGGCCCATGCCAGCAGTTGCAGCAGAGGCAGCACGAAAGCCAGGCCCAATACGCCGGCGCAATAAATGCTGGCCGCGGCGCGCGCGGCACCGCTGAGCGCATGGCGCGCGCTGCCGGCGGCGCGCACGTGGTACTGGCGCCGCCCGCGCGCCCATTGTTCGCCGGCCGCCAGGGCCAGCACGGCGAGCGCCAGTAGCGACGCCAGCTGCGCGGCGGCGTTCAGGTTGAATAGCGCGAACCAGGCCTTGTAGATGGCGGTCGTGAAGGTATCCAGGTTGAATATCGACACGGCGCCGAAATCCGCCAGGGTTTCCATGAGCGCCAGCACCAGCCCGCCGGCTATCCAGGGCCGCGCCATCGGCAGCGCCAGGCGCCAGAACGCGGCGCGGCGGCTGTAGCCCAGGGTTTGCGCGGCTTCCAGCGCGCGCCGGCCCTGACTCAGGAACGCTTCGCGCGCGAGCAGATACACATAGGGATAAAACGCCAGCGACAGCACCACCACGGCGCCGGGCAGGCTGCGCACCTGCGGCATCCAGGCCGGATTGCCGCCCAGCGCGCGCCAGGCGGTCTGCACCGGGCCGGTGTATTCGAACAAACCGACCTGCACGAAAGCCAGCACATAGGCCGGCATGGCCAGCGGCAACATGAGCGCCCAGGCAAACACGCGGCGGCCCGGAAAATCGCATTGCGCGGTCAGCCAGGCCAGCGATACGCCCAGCGCGAACACGCCGGTGCCCACGCCGCAAGCCAGCAACAAGGAATTTTTGACCACGTCCGGCAGCACGTAAGCGGTCAGGTGCGCCCATACCTCGGGCTGCGGGCGCAGGAAAGACGCCAGCACCACGGCCAGCGGGATGAGCGTGAGCAGGGCAACCGGCAACACGTGGCGGGCGCCGCGCGAGCGCCGCCACAGCCTGCCCGCCGGCTGCGCCGCCATGCGCGCGGGGCGCGCCGGCAGGGGCGGGGAGCTTGGGCTACTTGTAGCCGGCACGGTCCATCAGGCGGGTCGCGGCGGCCTGCAGTTCGCCCAGTTTGGCCACGTTCAGCTGGCTGGGCTTGAATTCGCCCCAGGCCTTGATGACCGAATCCGGTTTGACGGCCGGGTTGGCCGGGTATTCCAGGTCCTCGTCGGTATAGATGGATTGCGCTTTCGGCGCGGCCAGGTATTCGAGCAGTTTGCGCGCCCCGGCGGCGTTCTTGGCATGCCGCGTGATTCCGGCCCCGGACACATTGACATGCACGCCTTCGGCGCCCTGGTTGGCCCAGAACAGGCCGACCGGATAGTTCGCGTCTTTCGCCAGCAGACGTCCCAGGTAGTAGGTGTTCACGATGCCCACCTGGCATTGTCCGGCGGCGATGGCCTTGATCAGCGCGGTGTCGTCGGCAAATACGTCGGTGGCCAGATTGGCCACCCAGCCGCGCACGATACGCTCGGTTTCCGCCTCGCCGTACTGCGCAATCATGGCGGCGACGAGGGACTGGTTATAAACCTTCTTGCTGGTACGCAGGCATAGTTTGCCGTGCCATTTGGGCGCCGCCAAATCCTGGTAGGTGGACAGCGTGGCCGTATCCACCTTGCCCTGGGCATAGACGATGGTGCGCGCGCGCACCGACAGCCCATACCACTCGCCGCCCGGCGCGCGCAGGTGGGCCGGTATCGCCGCATCCAGCGCGCTCGAACGTGCCGGCTGCAGCAAGCTTTCGTTGGCGGCCTGCCA
>JAEUNN010000964.1 GCA_016791085.1 Rhodocyclaceae bacterium
CTGGAGCCAGCATGACCTACGTTGTAACCGAGCCTTGCATCAAGTGCAAATATACCGACTGCGTCGATGTGTGTCCGGTCGATTGTTTCCGGGAAGGGCCGAATTTCCTTGTCATCGATCCGGACGAATGCATAGATTGCACCTTGTGCGTGGCCGAATGTCCGGTCGAGGCCATTTTTGCGGAAGACGACGTGCCGTCCGGACAGAAGCAATTCACGGCACTCAACGCGGAACTCGCCAAACTCTGGAAGCCCATCACCGAAAGCAAGGACAAGCTGGAAGATGCGGACGAGTGGGCCAAAGTACCGGCCAAAATGGATCAGCTGGAGCGCTAGCTGCAATGCCGGGGCACCGGCCGCCGCGCGGGCGGCCGGGGTGACCCGGCCACGGCGCAATCAAGGACCACGCACCGGCGCGGCGCTGCGTACGGTGCGGACGGAGGGAGAGCGTCATGCAGGTTCGTGATGTACTGCGCGTGAAGGGGACGGTGCTCTACACGATAGGGCCGGCCGCCCTGCTTGGCGAGGCCGTGAAAACCATGGTCGAACTCGACATGGGCTCGCTGGTGGTCATGGAGCATGGCCGGCTTGCCGGCATGCTCACGTTCCGCGAGGTGTTCCGGGTACTCGCGCAGGCCGGCACGAACTGGCAGCAGGTGGCGGTCGGCAGCGTCATGACGCGCAAACCCGGTTGCGGCCACCCCGACATGGAACTCGACGATTTGCGCCGCACCATGCTCGACGGGCGCGTGCGTTACCTGCCCATACTGGAGGGTGACACGCTAATGGGCGTGCTATCCTTCCGCGACGTCGCGAAAGCCGTACTTGAAGAACAAAGCTTCGAAAACAAGATGTTGAAAAGCTATATCCGCGATTGGCCGGCGCAGGAGTGGGCCTGATCCAGCCCTGCACGGCCGGCAACACCGCGGCAACCAATGGAGTGGGGATGGAAAAAATCTGGCTGGCCAGCTATCCGCCCGGCGTACCGGCGGAAATCGACGTCAATGAATATTCTTCCATCGGCGACCTGTTCGAAAAAAGCTGCGCCCGCTATGCCGCCGGCGAAGCCTACGTAAGTTTCGGCAAGTCCATCACCTATGCCGAACTCGATGCGCTGAGCGCGCAATGGGGCGCCTTCCTGCAAAGTCGGCTCAAGCTCGCGCCGGGCGCGCGCGTTGCGGTCATGATGCCGAACTGCCTGCAATATCCGATCACCGTGTTCGGAACTTTGCGCGCCGGCTATACCGTGGTCAATTGCAATCCGCTTTACACGCCCCGGGAACTGGAGCATCAGCTCAAGGATTCCGGTGCCGAAGTGATCGTGATCGTGGAAAATTTCTGCGTCACGCTGCAGGAGGTGCTGGCGCATACGGCGGTGCGCCAGGTGGTCGTCACGGGCCTGGGCGACATGCTCGGTTTTCCGAAGTCGCTGCTCATCAATTTCGTGCTGCGCCACGTCAAGAAAATGGTGCCGCCCTGGAACATCCCGAATGCGCTGCGCTTCAAGGACGCGCTTGCGCAGGGCGCCGGCCAGGCCTTGCGGAAAGTCGCGGTGACGCACGACGACATCGCCTTTCTGCAATATACGGGCGGGACCACCGGGGTGGCCAAAGGCGCCATGCTCACGCACCGCAACATCATCGCCAATCTGCAGCAGGCGCACGCGTGGATCAAGCCGGTGGTGCGCGAGGGCCAGGAAACCATCATTACCGCCTTGCCGCTCTACCACATATTCGCGCTCACGGCGAATTGCCTAACCTTCATGAAAATCGGCGCGCGCAACGTGCTTATCGCGAATCCGCGCGATATTCCGGGCTTCGTGAAAGAACTGGCGCGGTCGCGCTTCACGGTCATGACCGGCGTGAATACCCTGTTCAACGCGCTGGTGCATAACCCGGATTTCGCGCGCCTGGATTTTTCCTCGCTGCGCCTTACGCTGGGCGGCGGCATGGCGGTGCAGCGCGCGGTCGCCGAGCGCTGGAAATCCATGACCGGCTGCGCGCTGGCCGAGGCCTACGGGCTTACCGAAACGTCTCCGGCGGTTTGCATCAATCCGCTCGACATCAAGGAATACAACGGCGCCATCGGCCTGCCCGTGCCGTCCACGGAAGTGGTGCTGCGCGACGACGAGGGGCGTGACCAGCCGGTA
>JAEUNN010001003.1 GCA_016791085.1 Rhodocyclaceae bacterium
CCAGACGGATGCCGGAAGTCACGAAAGGCTTTTGCGGATCGTTGGGAATCGCGTTCTTGTTCACCGTGATGTGGGCGCGGCCCAGCGCGGCTTCGGCATCCTTGCCGGTGATGTTCTTGGCGCGCAGGTCGACCAGGAACAAGTGCGATTCGGTGCGCCCGCTCACGATGCGCAATCCGCGCTGTTCCGACAGCACCAGCGCCATCACGCGCGCATTGGAAATGACCTGTTCCTGATATTCGCGGAATTCCGGGCTCATGGCTTCTTTGAACGCCACCGCCTTGGCGGCGATCACGTGCATGAGCGGCCCGCCCTGCAGACTCGGGAAAATCGAGGAATTCAGCAGCTTTTCGTGCTCGCCGCGCGCCAGGATGAGACCGCCGCGCGGTCCGCGCAGGGTTTTGTGCGTGGTGGAGGTCACGAAATCGGCAATGCCCACGGGCGAGTCGTAATACCCCGCCGCGACCAGGCCGGCATAGTGCGCCATGTCCACCATCAGCAGGGCGCCCACCGAATCGGCAATTTCGCGGAAGCGCTTGAAATTGATCTGCAGCGAATAGGCCGACGCGCCGGCGACGATGAGGCGCGGCTTGTGATCCTTGGCCAGGCGCGCCACTTCGTCGTAATTGATTTCTTCGGTATCGGGATGCAGGCCGTAAGTCACGGCGTTATAGAGCTTGCCCGAAATATTTACCGACGCACCGTGCGTGAGGTGGCCGCCGTGCGCGAGGCTCATGCCGAGCATGGTGTCGCCGGGCTTGAGCACCGCCGTATACACCGCCTGGTTGGCCTGCGAGCCGGAGTGCGGCTGCACATTGGCATATTCGGCGCCGAACAGTTTTTTCGCGCGGTCTATCGCCAGCTGTTCCGCGATATCGACATATTCGCAGCCGCCGTAATAGCGCTTGCCGGGATAGCCTTCGGCGTACTTGTTGGTGAGCTGGCTGCCCTGCGCTTCGAGCACCGCCGGGCTGGCGTAATTTTCCGAGGCGATCAGTTCGATGTGGTCTTCCTGGCGCCGGTTTTCCGATTCGACGGCCGCCCACAGTTCGGGATCGACCTTGGCCAAAGTTTTGCTACGCGAAAACATGAGAGCGGATTTTCTGAGTGAAAGAAATGGGAGATTCAAGCTGACGCACCAACCGGTAATGGCAGACGGCCTGCGCCGCCGCGGACCCACACTGCGAGCTGCAAATACCTGTACGACATTACAGCACCACACCTCGCGCAGCACGCACCTTGCGGCGCGCCTTCGCACGCGCGAAAGTCTAGCACGCGGCTGCGCTGCGCTGCCGCAATTCCGCCGCGCGTGGCGCCGGATCCGCACAAAAACGTGGCAGGCGTCGCGCCTGCGGCGTCAGTCGGCCGCCAGAAACGCCTGCACGCGGGTAGCCAGCGCGACGGGGGTTTCGAACATCGGATAGTGGCCCGAATTGGGCAAAACTTCCAGTGTTGCGTTGGGGTAGCACTGCATATAGGTCTGCTGCATGAAATCCGCCGTCAGGGCCGGGTCGGTAGCCCCGCACAGGACCAGGATGGGCACCGGATTGCCCTGGATTTCCGCCGCGAAGTCGGTTTTCGCCCAGGCCGTCAGATAGTCCGAAAACGCCTCCGGCGTGGAGCTCGCGAGCGATGCGCGCACCATGGCGTCCAGCCACACGCCGGTGAGCCGGTTGCCGGTGGTCAGGTCGAGTATCGCGCGGCGCGTTTCGGCACTGCCCGCGGCGGCGCTGAAAAATTCCCAGCCGGCAGCATCGAAAGGCACGCCGGAAGCCGGTACCGGCGTGAGCGCGACCAGTTTGCGCACGCGCGCCGGCGCATCCGCCAGCACGCGCTGTATGGCCATGCCGCCCATGGAATGGCCGACCAGGGAAAATTTGTCCCAGCCCAGCGCGTCCGCCAGTTCCAGCGCATCGGCGGAAATTTCCGCCATGCTGTGCTTGCCCTGGCGCGATTTGGCCGCGCCATAGCCGCGGTAATCCATGAAGCACCAGCTGTAGGCCTGGCGATCCAGGCTGTCGACGAACGGCCCCCAGCCGCGCGCCGTACCGAACCAGCCGTGCAACAGCATGACCTTGTGCGGACCACGGCCTATCAGTTCAAAACTGTTCATGATTCCTCCGGGTTTTTGGCGCGGCGCGCGTCGCGCAGCTGCAAGGCCGCATATTGTAGGCGCTGGCGGGCGTTTGCCGGCCGGCGCGGCGGACGCGCTCAACGCCCAAGATCGGGCTCACCGGTCAGGCGCAGCAATTCGGCGCGCACGCTGTCGCGCAGGCGCACCGCGGCGGACCAGTCCTCGCCGGTCGGCACCACGGTAGCGCCCAGTTCGAATTCGATCGCCACCGGGCGCGGCCACCAGTTGCCGTCGCGCAGCATGGCGCGCGTGCCGCGCAGGCCGGCTACGGCGATCGGGGCCTGCACGCGCGCGGCCGCCGCGAACGCGCCCATGCGCAAGGGCCGCAAGCCGCTTTCGGCGGAAAACGTGCCTTCCGGGAATACCACCACGCTTTCGCCGGCCAGCAGGCGGTCTTCCATCGCCAGCAGGTCGGCGACGCCGCGCTGCGCATCGGCACGCTCCACGAACAGCGTGCCCAGTTTCGCGAGCAGCGGGCCCAGCCCACGCACGTCGGCCAGTTCCTGTTTGGCCAGCATGCGGTAGTGCGGCGGCAAAATCGCCGTGAGCAGCAAGGCGTCCAGATAACTGGCGTGGTTCACCACCAGCACGTGGGCGCGCCCGGGCAAATGCGACAGGCCGCGCACGGCCAGCCGCATGCGGCTCGCGCAGCGCGCAAAGCGCGCCAGCCGGCGCAGGCGCCGGCGCGCGGCGGCCGGCTCGGGCGCGGTCGCCACCAGCAGCGCGGCCGGCCCGGCGCACAGCCCGAACACGGTCCACGCCCACACGCCCCAGGCACGCGCGCACAGTTCACGCCCGCCGTGCTGCAGAGCTTCGCGCAGCAGCACCCTGGCAAGCCGCGTCCAGCGCTGCCAGGCCGGCGCCTGGCCAAGTGCCAGGCGGCCGCCTTCGAATGCCGCGCGGCATTCGGCCCGGCGTATCTTGCCCGAAGACGTTTTGAGCACCGCGCCGCGCGGCGCCAGCACGATTTCGTCGGCCGGCTCGCCCAGCACTTCGAGCGCGCAGGCGGCGATCGCCTCGCCCAGGCGGGCGCGCGCCGCGCCATCGGTTTCCTGGGTTTCGGCCAGCACCACGAGGCGCTCGGCCTGGCCCGCGGGCGCCGCCGCGAATACCGCCACGCAGCCGCGGCGTACGCCCGGAAGCGCGCCGACGGCCGCTTCCAGATCGTAAGGATAGAGGTTGCGCCCGCCCTTGATGATGAGGTCCTTGGCGCGCCCGGTCAGGTAAATTTCGCCGTCGGCCAGATAGCCGTAATCGCCGCTGTCCAGCCAGCCGTCGGCACGCAGCATTTGCGCGCTGGCGGCTTCGTTGCGGTAATAGCCGGCCGTGGCGGACGGTCCGCGGAACTCCACGCGGCCCACGTGGCGCTGCGGCAGCACGCGCCCGGCGTCATTCACGATGCGCATTTCGTGCCCTGGCAGGGCCATGCCGCAAGCCACCATCTGCAGCGCGTCGCCGGCGCCGGGGGGCGCCGGCACGGCCAGGCGCTCGCACGTGAAACGCTCGCGATCTATGCTTTCCACGCGCGGACCGCGCCCCGGCGGCGGCAGCGCGAGGCCGACCGAACATTCCGCCAGCCCATACACGGGCGCCAGCGCGCCGGGCGCGAAGCCGCAACATTCCAGCCGCGCCAGGCAGCGCGCCAGGGTGGCCGGCTGCACCGGTTCGGCGCCATTCATGGCCAGACGCAGGCAGGACAGATCGAGCCCGGCAAGATCGGCGTCCTGCAGTTTGGAGGCGACCATTTCATAGGCAAAATTGGGCGCCGCGGTCACCGTGCCGCGGTAGCGATGTATGGCCTGCAGCCAGCGCAGCGGCCGCGCCAGAAAGGCCAGCGGACTCATGAGCACCAGCGGCACGCCGCAATAGAGCGAACAGAGCCAGGCGCCGATCAGGCCCATGTCG
>JAEUNN010001006.1 GCA_016791085.1 Rhodocyclaceae bacterium
ATCCGTCGCCATGGCCCGCCGCTCCGCCCCCGAAGAGCATGAAAATCACGAGCGCTGGCTCGTGTCCTACGCGGATTTCATCACCCTGCTGTTCGCGTTTTTCGTGGTGATGTACGCCATATCCTCGGTGAACGAGGGCAAGTACCGCGTGCTGTCGGACGCCATCAATTCCGCTTTCCACAACGGCAAGATCAACATCGTGCCGACCAAGCCCAACGATCCGCAGCAACTGGTGCAAATTCAGATCGGTACGCGCAAGGCGCAACTGGCGCGCGAGCGGCGCGACAAGCTCAAGCGCATGGGGTCGGAACTGGATCGCGCGCTGGGCGCCCTGGTCAAGGAAGGTCAGGTCCGGATGAGCCAGGGTGCGTTCGGCATCAGCATAGAAATCAACGCCAACATGCTGTTTCCGTCGGGCGACGCGAGCCTCACCGCGAGCGCGACCGGCCTGTTGCGCCAGGTGGCCGAAGTGCTGTCGTATTCGGATTTTCCGCTGCGCGTGGAAGGCCATACCGACAATCAGCCCATAGCCAGCGAGCGCTTCCCGTCCAACTGGGAATTGTCGGCGATGCGCGCGTCGACCGTGGTGCGCGTATTCGCCGATGCCGGTGTCGCGCCGGGCCGCTTGACCGCGGCCGGCTACGGCGAACAGCGCCCCCTGGATACCAATCTGACGCCGGAAGGGCGCGCGCGCAATCGCCGCGTGTCGATCTGGGTCGAGGCGCCGGAGGTGCAGGAAGTGCCGGCGGCCGATTCCCTGGCCGAGACCGCGGCCAGTTCCACTTTCGATTCCGCTGCGCCCGCGCCCGGCGCGCGCTGAGCGCCTTCATCCCCCGCGCAGCCACGATTGCCGCATGCGGCGGCAATCGGCCTGGACGGCGCCGTCGTAACTGCATGGCGCGCCTGGCGATCAGGGTTTCCAGCAAGCGGGCAAGCCCCAACAGACACAAAACGGCGAAATTCCTATTCTCCCGGCCACGGTGAGCCGGGGCGTCCCGACCTCGGCTCCAAAAAAATTCAAGGAGAAATTCTGTGGTCTGGCAACAGCTTTACGATCCATTCAACAACATATGGCTATCGGCACTGGTAGCGGCGATTCCCGTAATCGTCATGCTGGTCGGCCTGGGTTTCATGCACATGAAGGCGCACATCGCCGCTGCGGCCGGTCTGGGCAGCGCGCTGTTGATCGCCATTTTCGCGTTCGGCATGCCGGCATCCATGGCCGGCGGCGCAACCCTGTACGGCGCCTGTTTCGGCCTGCTGCCGATAGGCTGGATAGTCGTCAATATCATTTTCCTGCACCAACTGACGACCGAGGACGGATCGTTTACCGTGCTGCAGGAAAGCCTTACCGGCATTACCGACGACCGGCGCCTGCAATTGCTGCTGATCGCCTTCTCGTTCGGTGCGTTCTTCGAAGGCGCGGCCGGTTTTGGCACGCCCGTGGCGGTGACCGGCGCGATTCTGATCGGCCTGGGCTTTTCGCCGCTCGCCGCGTCGGGCCTCGCGCTCATCGCCAATACCGCCCCGGTCGCCTATGGCGCGCTGGGTACGCCGGTGATCGCGCTGGCTGCCGTAACCGGTCTGGATTTGCTGGAACTATCGTCCATGATCGGCCGCCAGTTGCCGTTCTTTTCGCTGCTGGTTCCGTTCTGGCTGATCTGGGCTTTCGCGGGCTGGCGCGGCATGATGGAAGTGTGGCCGGCGATCCTGGTGGCCGGCCTGAGTTTCGCGATCCCGCAATATCTGGTGTCGAATTACCACGGCCCCTGGCTGGTCGATGTGGTTGCGGCGCTGGTGTCGATGATTTCTCTCGTGATGTTCCTGAAGGTGTGGAAGCCGGCCGAAAACTGGACCTCCACGCGCCTGCGCGGCCGCAAGGACGACAGCGAAGCCGATGTGGCGTCCGAGCAGCCCGAGGGGCACGAAGCGGATACCGCTTCCGAGGTGTTCAAGAAGCATGACCGCCGCGCCCTGGTGCTGGCCTGGATGCCCTGGGTGGTGCTCACGGTATTCGTGTTCGTGTGGGGCATACCGGAATTCAAGAAGTGGCTGGACAGCATTTCGGTCATAAAGATCCCCTTCACGATGCTGCACAACCTCATCGAGAAAATGCCGCCCGTGGCTGCCAAGCCGCACAAGGAAGCCGCCATCTACACGCTCAACTGGCTGTCGGCGACCGGCACCGGCATATTCATCGCGGCCTTCATTTCCGGCCTGCTCATGAAGTACCGTGTGCGCGACATATTCCGCGTCTATTGGCGCACGCTCAAACTTGTGCGCATGTCCCTCGTCACCATCGTGGTCATGCTGGGTTTGGGCTACCTGACTCGTTATTCGGGCCTGGATGCCACGCTGGGTCTGGCGTTCGCCAATACCGGCGCGCTGTATCCGCTGTTCGGCACGCTGCTGGGCTGGATAGGCGTGGCGCTCACGGGTTCCGATACGGCCGCCAACGTGCTGTTCGGCGGACTGCAGAAGGTCACGGCGGAACAGTTGGGGCTCAATCCCGTGCTCATGGCCGCGGCCAACAGTTCCGGCGGCGTGATGGGCAAAATGATCGATGCCCAGTCCATCGTGGTGGCTTCCACGGCCACGCGCTGGTTCGGCCACGAAGGCGAAATCCTGCGCTACGTGTTCTTCCACTCCATTGCGCTGGCCGTGCTGGTCGGCCTGCTGGTCACGGCGCAGGCCTACCTGCCGCCCTTCACGCTGCTCGTGCCCTGAGCGCGGCACAGTTGGGTCGTTGAAACAGAAGGCCGGGCGTTGCCCGGCCTTTTGCATTGCACGCGCAGAGTATCAGTGCAGCGTGCGCGGCACGGATAGCGTGAACGCCGCGATGGGCGCGTCGAAACGCGTGCCGTCACTGGCCAGCATCTGGTAGCTGCCGTGCATGGTGCCGACCGGAGTGGGCAGGTCGCAGCCGCTGGTATAGCGGAAACTTTCGCCCGGCTTCAGCATGGGCTGTTCGCCCACCACGCCCTGGCCGCGCACTTCGCGCACCTTGCCGTTGGCGTCGGTAATGATCCAGTGCCGCGAAATCAGTTGC
>JAEUNN010001032.1 GCA_016791085.1 Rhodocyclaceae bacterium
AACGAAGACATCGCGCGGCTTATCCGCCTGCAGCTGTCCGACCTCAACTGCACGGTCAAGCTGGTGTTCGACGGCCGGCAGGGCGCCGACGAAATCGCCGCGAAAACTTACGACCTCGTGATACTGGACGTGATGCTGCCCGGCATGGACGGCATGGAAATTTTGCGCCGCGTGCGCGCCCGCCCGGACTACATGCCGGTGCTCATGCTGACCGCCAAATCCAGCGAACTGGACCGCGTGCTGGGCCTGGAAATGGGTGCCGACGACTACCTGACCAAGCCGTTTTCGGTACTGGAACTGTGCGCGCGCGTAAAAGCCATCTTTCGCCGCGTCACCGCCATGGGCTCCGTACAGGGCGCCGACAGCGCGCTGCTCAAGCGCGGCCAGCTCACGCTGGATCCGGAACGCCGCGAAGTCACCGTGGCCGGCCGCAGCGTGGACCTGACCGCCAAGGAATTCGACCTGCTCATGTACTTCGCGCGCAGCCCCGGCCGCGTACATACGCGCGAACAGCTGCTGTCGCAGGTGTGGGGCTACAGCCACGCCGGCTACGAGCACACCGTGAATTCGCACATCAACCGGCTGCGCGCCAAAATCGAGCGCAACCCCAACGAACCCGAATACATACAGACCGTGTGGGGCGTAGGGTACAAATTCGCCGACGCGGCACGCGGCGAGGCGTCATGATGCGCAGTCTGTCGGCCCGCCTGGGGTTCATGCTGATGGGCCTGTTCGCGCTCCTGGCCGCGGTGCTGGTGGCGGCTTCACAACAAATGCTGGAGTTCCAGCGGCTGCCGCATCTGGCCGCGGAACTGGCGCTGGGCAGCATCGCCTTCACGCTGCTGGCGGCATTGCTGGTATTCCACTTTTTCACGCGGCGCCTGCGCCAGCTCGAACAGGCGCTGGACCGCTTTGCCGGCGCCGACCTGATCGCGCCGGTGCGGCTGGGCTGGGCGCGCCCGGACGGCGACGAAAT
Organism: Rhodocyclaceae bacterium; assembly: GCA_016791085.1. GTDB lineage: Bacteria > Pseudomonadota > Gammaproteobacteria > Burkholderiales > Rhodocyclaceae > JAEUNM01. Next base: position 977 of record JAEUNN010001032.1, read on the forward strand.
AGACCGCCTGGCTTTCAATTTCGGCAACCTCACGCTGCGCATCGCCGAACAGTTGCGCATGCTGGAGCGCACCGACAAGGAGCGCCGCGAACTGCTCGCCAACGTGTCGCACGACCTGCGCACGCCGCTCGCGTCCATGCAGGGATATCTGGAAATGCTGCTGCTGCGGCATGGCTGCCTGCCGCCCGAAGAAGAGCGCAACTACCTCGAAGTGGCGGCCAAACATACCGAGCGCCTGGGGCGGCTGGTGAACGAATTGTTCGAACTGACCAAGCTCGAAGCCGATCGCGTGGAATTGCGCAAAGAAATATTCCCGCTTACCGAACTGGTGCAGGACGTGGCGCAGAAACTCAAGCTGCGCGCCCGCACCCGATGTGTGGACATCGTCACCCGCATCGCCGCCGACGCGCCGCCGGTGGCGGCCGATATCGGCATGATAGAGCGCGTGCTGGAAAACCTCATCGACAACGCCGTGCGCCACACCCCGGCGGGCGGCACCGTAAGTGTCGAAATGGCCGCCGCCGGCGAGCGCGTGGAAGTGCGCGTGAGCGACACCGGCCACGGCATCGCGGCCACCGATCTGCCTTATGTGTTCGAGCGTTATTACCGCGCCGACCGCGCCGAAGGCGAAAAGGCCGCGCACGCCGGCCTGGGTCTGGCCATCACGCAGCGCATCGTGGCGCTGCACGGCGGCGCCATACGTGTGGACAGTACGGTAGGCGTCGGTACGCGCTTCAGCTTCGACCTGCCGGCCGCGCCGCGCTGGCCGGCGCCACAGGCGGCGGTAAGTTTTTGACCTGCGCACCGGCCCCGGCCGGTGCCGCGCCCAGCACCAGGAGCTGCAATGAAACTCAAAACCCGACTGGCTATCCCCTTCCTGTCGCTGGCTGGCGCCGTGGCCGGCGTGGCGCTGCTGGGCCCGGCCGAACTGCCGGCGCAGCCGGCCGCGCTGGTGGCACTGGCCGCACTGGCGCTGGCCGCGGCGGCGGTCGTTCAGATGGTGCGGCGCGGCGTCGATGTGCCCTTGGCCGAACTGGGCCAGCGCTTCGCCGCGCTGGACGAAGTGCCGGGCGCCTGGATGCCGGTCGGCGATGCGCTGCACGACCTGACCCAGCACGCGCAGCGTGCGGAACAGCGCCTGGCGCGCCAGTCCGAAGCGCTGGCGCGCGCCGAGTTCAAACTGCGCGAGGCCGAATCCGCCATGCGTCTGGCCGAGGAGCGCTATGTGCAGGCGGTGCGCAGCGCCAACGACGGGCTATGGGAATGGGATTTGCGCAACGACGAAATGTATCTGTCGCCGCGCTGGAAAAGCATGCTGGGGTATTCCGAACTGGAACTGGCCGACACGCGCGCCACCTGGCTTGCGCGCGTGCATCCGCAGGACGCGAGGCGCGTGGAACAAACTTTGCGCGCGCATCTGGACGGTGCCGCATCGCGCTACGAATGCGAATATCGCGTGCTGCACCGCGACGGGCTGGCGCGCTGGGTGCTGTCGCGTGGTGCCGTGGTGCGCCACGCCAGCGGCACGCCTTACCGCATGATAGGGCTGGATACCGACATCACGCGCTTGAAGCGCGTCGAATGCATACTGGACGCGGTCGTGGAAGGCACCAGCGGCACCTGGGGACGCGAATTTTTCCGCGCCCTGGTGCAGCACTTTGCGCGCGCGCTGGAAGTGCCCTGCGCCTTCATCACCGAATGCGCGGACCACCCGCCGACCCGGCTGCGCACCCTGGCCTGCTGGTCGGAAAACGGCGCCATGGACAATTTCGAATACGAACTGGCCGGCACCCCCTGCGAAAACGTGGTGCTGGGCGCGCGTCCCTGTTTTTACCCGGACGGCGTGGGCGCGCGCTTCCCGGCCGAAGCCGGGTTCGAGGGCTATCTCGGGCTG
>JAEUNN010001076.1 GCA_016791085.1 Rhodocyclaceae bacterium
ACTAGCCTTGCCGCTCGTTCGGGCGAGGTGTCGCAACCCCGCCAACGCTGCGTGTGCCCATTTCCCTTGATCGGGGAAGATAGTATGGGCACTCACAACACCCCCGCCACCAGCGCGCCGCGCGCGCGCAAATTTGCATCCTTGTTGCTGGCCGGCGCTGCGCTGGCAGTATCCGCGCTGCCCGACGCCGGCGCCCAGGAGCGCGTTCCGCACCGGCAAAAACCGGCGTTTCCTCAGGTAAAGCTCGACCGCCACGTACGTGGCGACGAGGCCGTCGGCGCGCTGGGCAACAAGCTCGCCGCGGTCGCCGACTGGTACGGCATGACGCCGCAAACCTTCAGCGCCATGTTGCGCGCGGACCGCCACGCGCGCCTCGACACTTCGGGCCGCCTGCATTTCGTCGATGAACTAACCGTGCCGCAGGGCGGCGCCAATGCCGTCAGCGGTTCGCTCAATGCCAGCGGTGCCCTGCTGCCGCTGGACCAGACTTTTCTGCTGCACAGCCGGCCCGGCGCGAAGCGCGTGATTTACCTCGATTTTCGAGGCGGCACGCTGACCGGCACGGCCTGGAATGCGAGCTACGGCATCACCAGCATCAATGCGCCGGCGTTCGACCTGGACGGCAATACCGCCAGCTTCAACGACGCCGAACTGGGCCGCATCCAGTACATCTGGCAGCGTGTGGCCGAAGATTACGCGCCGTTCGACGTGGACGTGACCACCGAGCCGCCGCCCGCCGACGCCATCACGCGCGCGAGCAGCAGCGACGACACTTTCGGCACGCGCGTGCTCATCACCAAGGATTTTACGGCCGCGACCAGTTCACCCTGTGGTTGCGGCGGCATTGCCTACGTGGGCATATACGATGATGTGGGCGATTACTACAAACCCGCCCTGGTGTTCTACAACCAGCTCGGCGCGGGCAACGAAAAATATGTCGCCGAAGCCATATCGCACGAAGCCGGCCACAACGTCGGGCTGTCGCACGACGGCTTTAACGACGGCGTGACTTCCCAGGGCTATTACGCCGGCCACGGCAGCGGCGTCACCGGCTGGGCACCCATCATGGGCGTGGGCTATTACAAGGAACTTTCGCAGTGGAGCAAGGGCGAATATCCCTATGCGACGCAGGCGCAGGACGATCTGGCTGTCATACAGGCCACCGGTGTGCCGCTGCGCGCCGATGACCACGGCGACACGCCGGCCGCCGCCACGCCGCTCGATTACGCCGCCAACGGCAGCACCGGCAGCATCAGCGGCAGCGGCGTGATGGGCACGCGTGCCGACGTGGATTACTTCAGTTTCTACGCGGGCGCCGGATCGGCCACGATCAACGTCACGCCGGTCGCGCGCGGTGCCAACCTGGACATCCAGGCCACGCTGTATGACGCATTCGGCAACCCGCTCGCGCTCGTCAATCCTTCCACCACGCTGAACGCGAGCATCGCGGTCACGCTGCCGGCGGCCGGCACCTACTATCTGAAGGTCGAGGGCGTAGGCAAGGGCGATCTGGCCACGGGCTATTCGGACTACGCAAGCCTGGGTAATTATTTCGTGAGCGGCAGCGTGCCGGGGTCGGACAATCTGCCGCCCACCGCGGCGGCATCGGCTTCGTCCCTGAGCGGCACGACCCCGCTGGTGGTGAATTTCTCGAGTGCCGGATCGAGCGATCCGGAAGGCGGCGCGCTCAGCTACGACTGGGATTTCGGCGACGGCAGCGCGCACTCCAGCGCCGCCAACCCGTCCCACACCTATACCGCCGCAGGTACTTTCGTGGCGACCCTGGTGGTGACCGATGCGCTGGGCGCGCGTGCCAGTGCGCAGGTCACGGTCACCGCGACCGCGCCGCCGCCGGCCCTGCACGTCAAGTCCATCACCATCACGCTCGCCACGAACGCCAAAAAGGGTGGCCAGGCGACCGCCAAAGTTAGCGTGGTCGATGCTAAAGGTGTGGCGGTGGGCAGTGCAACCGTGAGCGGCACCTGGAGCGGCGTGGTGAGCGGCAGCAGTTCCGCGCTCACCAATTCCAGCGGCGTCGCGAGTTCGGCCTCGGCCTGGACCAAAACGCGCGGCACGCTGACCTATACGGTCACCGGCATTGCACGCTCGGGCTACGTGTATGACAGCACGCAAAACGCGGCGACCAGCGTATCGATTACCTACTGAACACGTACTGAACAATAATCCGACGTATCTTGATGCCGGGGCAACCCGGCCTATTCTTTTGCCGGCGCGCCGGCCCGCGCAAGGAGTGCGCGCACGGCCGGCCGCCTCAGCGGCCGCCGTGCCGGGCCCAGGAATCCTTGAGCGTGACGGTCAGGTTGAATACCGGCGCTTGGTCCCGGCTATCCACGCGGTCGGCCACGAAATAGCCGTGGCGCTCGAACTGGAAGCGATCTTCGGCGCGCGCCTCGCGCAGCGCCGGCTCCAGCATGGCGGTGATTTCGCGGCGTGAAGCCGGGTTGAGGTCATCCAGAAAATTGTGTTCCGGATTGCCGTCCTCGACATGCAGCTTGCCCGAGTCGTCTTCGCTCGCGACCCAGCCGCGGCCTTTGGCGGAGCCCGGAAACGGGTGGCCGAACAGTCTGTCGTACAGGCGCACCGGCGCCGCGCAGGCGTGTTCGCGGCTTACCCAGTGCAGATTGCCCTTCACCTTGTAATTGTCGGCACCCGGCGTGCCCGAACGCGAGTCGGGAAAATATTCGCAATGCACGGCCACCACCTTG
>JAEUNN010001109.1 GCA_016791085.1 Rhodocyclaceae bacterium
CTCGCCGTGCATTACCGCAAGCCGCAAGCGCCGCCGCGCGCAAGCCTGGCTCACCTCGAGCTTCTGGCCCGCCATGGCGGCATGCTGGCCGAACAGGCGCGCGACGCACAGTGCGCCGGCATGAACCAGCGGCGTTTCGAGGCCCTGGCGCGCGCCGCCGCCGATGCCCTGGTGTGGGTCAATGCCGACTGGACCGCCGCGCGCGTGCTGGAAAACCGCAATTTCATCGCCGATCCGGGCGAGCCGGCCGGCGCCGCCTGGCGCAATTGCGTCGCGCCCGGCGATCAGCCCGAATCAGTCGCGGAACTCAACGCCGCCATCGGCCAGAGGCGCCCGTTCGAGCGCGAACATCGCGTAGCGCGCGCCGACGGCAGCGCGGGCTGGGCGCACACACGCGCCCTGCCCCTGTTCGACGACCATGGCGAACTTGTCGAATGGCTGTGCATGGTTGGCGACATCACGGCGCGCAAGAACATGCAGCACAGCCCGGCCGGTAGCGAAGAATGCATGCGCCGCTTCATACGGCATGCGCCGGCCGCGCAGGCCATATTCGACCGCGACATGCGCTTTATGGCGGCCAGCGAGCGCTGGCTGAACGAGCACGGCCTGTATGGCCAGGAATGGCTGGGGCAGGCGATCGGCAACCTGTTCCCCGCCATGGCCCAGCGCTGCAAACCGGCCATCGCACGCGCCCAGGCCGGCGAAGAGGCGCCCGTCGACGAGGACCGCTTCGTGCGCTGCGACGGCTCCGAACACTGGCTGCGCTGGACGGTTCTGCCCTGGCACGGCAGCGATACCATGCCGGACGGCGTGGTGATACTTGCCGAAGATATCAGCGAGCGCAAGCGCGTCGCGCTGCAACTCGCGGACCGCGAAAAACAGTATTCTTCGGTCATAGAGGTGGCGCTGGACGGTTTCTGGATCGCCGACATGGAAGGCCGCGTACTCGATGTCAATGACGCCTATTTGCGGCGCTCCGGATTTAGCCGCGCGGAATTGCTGGGCAAGCGCATCGCCGAACTGGATGCCGTCGAA
>JAEUNN010001139.1 GCA_016791085.1 Rhodocyclaceae bacterium
AAGGTCGATACCGGCGAAACCAACGCGCCGGTGCTCACGCGCCGGCTGATCGTGCGCGACGGAGCGAGCTACGAAACGCGCTACTCGAATTTCGACGGCTACGGCAATCCTGGGCTGGTAAGCGAAACCGGGCCGAACGGCGGCACGCGCGCGACCAGCCTGAGCTATTACGTGAACCCGGCACTCTGGATCACCGGGCAGGTCAAGGACGAAACCTATAGCGGCGCGTCGATCGTGCGCACTTTCGACGCGGCCGGCCGGCTGGCATCGATCACGCGCGATGGCGTGAGCACCAGCTACACCTATGACAGCGCGGGCAATACCGCGACGGCCAACTTCCCGCGCGGACTGATACACAGCTACTCCAACTACCATCGCGGCGTCGCACAAACCGAACAACAACCCGAAGGCGTCACCATCACGCGCGTCGTGGACGAGGCCGGCAACGTCACCCGCGAAACCGACGGCGAGGGCCGTGTTACCACCTTCCGCTACGACGGCCTGAACCGCCCGATCGGCGTCATCTACCCGCAAGGAAATCCGGTAAGCATCGCCTACGGTCCGGCCAGCAAAACCGCAACGCGCGGCAGTCTGGTCGAAACCACCACCTACGACGGCTACGGCCGCACGCTGGCGGTCACCCTGGGCGGAATCACCCGCAGCTTTGCCTACGACGCCCTGGGCCGCAAAGTATTTGCATCCTATCCGGCAAGCAGCGCCGGCACCCGCTTCGACCACGACCAGCTCGACCGCGTCGTGACCATCGCCAACCCGGACAGTAGCGCCAGCCGTATCGCCTACGGCCCCGGCCGCCGCAGCGTGAGCGACGAACGCAACAAAACCAGCACCTACACCTACCGCTCCTACGGCAACCCCGACGAACAGTTCCTGATGGCCATCGCCGCGCCCGAAGCGGCGGCCAACGTGACCATCACGCGCAACGCGCGCGATCTGGTGAGCAGCCTCACCCAGGCCGGGCTCACCCGCAGTTACGGCTACGACGCGCGCTACTACCTGACCAGCGTGACCCATCCCGAAACCGGCACCGCCAGCTACGGGCGCGACGCCGCAGGCAACCTGACCACCCGCACGGTGGGCCCGAGCAGCACCCCACAAACCAGTACCTACAACTACGACAACCAGAACCGCCTGGCGAGCGCGACCTATCCCGGCAACACGCCGACGGTTCGGCACACCTATTCGCGCACCCACAAAATCAAAACCCTCACCTCCACCAGCGGCGGCCAAACCGTGGCGAGCCGCAGCTATACCTACGACGCCAACGACAACCTCGTGTCCGAAACGCAAACCGTCGATGGCCTGACCCTTACCGCCGGCTACACCTACAACGCCAACGACCAACTGACCGGCCTCACCTACCCGCGCTCCAGCCGCAGCGTGACCTACACCCTGGACGTACTGGGCCGGCCAAGCGCCATCGCCGGCTACGTCAATGGCGTGAGTTACTGGCCCTCCGGGCAGATCAGGCAAATCACCTACGCCAACGGCACGGTCACCAACTACAACCAGAACACCCGGCTGTGGCCCTCCAGTTTTACCGTTGCGAAAGGCAGTGGCGCGCTGCTCAACGCCAGCTACACCTACGATGCCACCGGCAACCTGGCGAGCATCAGCGACAGCGTGGATAGCGGCTACAACCGCAGCTTCGACTACGACGGCATCAACCGCTTGACCACCGCAAACGGCCCGTGGGGCAGCGGCGCCATCAGCTATTCCGGCGCCGGTAACATCACCTCGCAGCAATTCGGCAGCGGCTACACCCTGAGCTACGTATACGACACCCAGAACCGCCTCACGCGCACCGGCGGCTCGCGCAGCACCAGCTTCAGCTACGACGCCTACGGCGACGTCACCAGCGCCTGGGGCAGCAACTACAGCTACGACGGCGTGCCCAACCTGCGCTGCGCCAATTGCGGAAACCCGAGCGACGAAGTGCGCTACGACTACGACGGCATGAACCGCCGCGTCGCGGTCACCAAAGCCGGCGTCAAAACCTACGAAATGTACGACTCGCACGGCAACCTGCTGGTCGAATACACCCCCGCACAAAACAACCGCCTGATCGAATACATCCACCTGGGCGGCAAGCGCATCGCCCAGCGCGCCGCCGACAGCCTTACCAGCGTGGCCCTGAGCGTGGCGCCCAACCCGGCCTATGTGCGCCAGACCGCCGTACTTAGCGCCACCGTCAGCGGCAGCACCCCCAGCGGCACGGTCACCTTCCGCGACGGCAGCAGCGTACTCGGAATCGCCACCGTCACGGCCGGCGTCGCCACCCTGAGCAAAACCTTCGACAGCGCCGGCAGCCGCAGCCTCACCGCCAGCTATGGCGGTGACGGCAACAACAACGCATCCACCTCGCCGGCCGTCACCCTCTCCGTCAACGCCCAGACGGCCAGCACCACCAGCCTTACCGCGCAGCCCAACCCGGCGCGGGTGAACCAGACCGTCAGCCTGAGCGCCGTGGTTGGCGGCAACAACCCGGGCGGCAGCGTGAGCTTCCGCGACGGCACGACACTGCTCGGCACGGCGCCGGTTGCTGCCGGACGCGCAAGCCTGAACTGGACCTTCACCAGCGCGGGCGCACACAGCCTCACGGCGAGCTATGACGGCGATAGCGCCAACGCCGGCAGCACGTCCGCCGCCAGCGTGCTGACCATAAACGCCTTGACCGCCAGCAGCACCACCCTCAGCGCTGCACCCAGCCCGGTCTATGCACGCCAGACCACTGTACTGAGCGCGCGCGTCGCCGGTAACAACCCCGGCGGCAGCGTCACCTTCAGAGACGGCAACAGCGTACTTGGCACGGCGCCCGTAAGCGGCGGCATCGCGACCCTGAGCAAAGCTTTCGATACCGCGGGAACCCGCAGCCTCACCGCCAGCTACGGCGGCGACACCAACCACAGCGCCTCCACATCGCCCGCCGTAGCGCTCAGCGTGACCGCCCAATCGGTGAGCACCACCCGCCTCAGTGCCGCACCAAACCCGGCGCGGATCAACCAGCCGGTGAGCCTGGCCGCCGCCGTCAGCGGCAACAACCCGGGCGGCAGCGTGACCTTCAAGGACGGCGCCACGGTGCTGGGCAGCGCCCCGGTCGCCGGCGGACAAGCCAGCCTGAACTGGACTTTTACCAGCGCGGGCGCGCGCAGCCTAACCGCCATCTACGGCGGCGACACGGCCAACGCCGCCAGCACCTCCGCCGCCGTCGCGCTTGGCGTGAACCCCCTGAGCGCCAGCAGCACCACCCTCAGCGCGACGCCCAACCCCGTGTACGTACGCCAGGCGACTGTGGTGAGCGCGCGCGTCGCCGGCAGCAACCCCGGCGGCACGGTCACTTTCCGCGACGGCACCAACGTACTCGGAACCGCACCCGTCACGGCCGGCGTCGCCACCCTGAGCCAAACTTTCGACAGCCCCGGCAGCCGCAGCCTCACCGCGAGCTATGGCGGGGACAGCAACAACACCGCCTCCACCTCGCCCGCCCTCGCACTCAGAATCAACGCCCAGACGGCCAGCACCACCAGCCTTGGCGCTACCCCCAATCCGGCGCTGCGCAACCAGGCCGTAAGCCTCAGCGCCACGGTGACCGGCACCAACGCTAGCGGCACCGTCACGTTCAAGGACGGCGCGAGCGTACTCGGCACGGCAGCGGTCAGCGCCGGGCGGGCCAGCCTGGCCTGGAGCTTCACCAGCCCGGGCGGGCACGGCATAACGGCGAGCTACGGTGGCGACGCGGCCAACGCCGGCAGCACCTCGGCAGCCGTGGCGC
>JAEUNN010001143.1 GCA_016791085.1 Rhodocyclaceae bacterium
CATGAGCGCCTTCGTGGAACTGCAGGAAGCCGAATTCGCCGCCGCGGAAAAGGGCTTCACGGCCGTCAAGCACCAGCGCGAAGTCGGTACCGGTTACTTCGACTCGGTCACTCAGGCCATCGAAGGCGGCCAGTCCTCCACGACCGCACTCAAAGGTTCGACCGAAGAAGAACAGTTCCACTGATCGCCGCGCGCTCACGCGCGATCCGCCCCGCCCGGCTGCATGGCCCGGCGGGGCTTTTCATTGCCGGCGCGCAGGTGCGCCGGCGCTGCGACAGAGTATGGACAGCTACGATTTCCAGCTCGTATCCGAGTGGTTTTTGCCGCATCCCAGCACGCAAGTGTGGGAGGCCCTGCGCACGCCGCCACAGTGGCCGCGCTGGTGGCGCAACGTGGAACTGGCCGAGCAGATTGCGTGCGGGCAGGACGACGGCGTCGGCAACCGCTACCGGCTGTGCTGGAAAAGCGGGGCGCCCTACCGCCTGCGTTTCGTGAGCACGGTGATTGCCGTCGACACCGGGCGGCGCATCCTGGCCCGCATAGACGGCGATCTGTGCGGACGCGGGGAGTGGATTTTGCTGCCCGAGGGCGGGGCCACGCGCGTGCGCTACGTCTGGCAGGTAAGCCTGACGCCGCGCTGGATGCGCCTCGCGCTGCCGCTGTTGCGGCGCCTTTTCATCCGCAATCATGACCGCGTGATGGACCAGGGCTGCGCCGGTTTGCGCGCCCATCTGGCGGCACGCACGGGGCTGGACTGATACCCACTGCGAGACATTGCAATTGCTGTACACTCCGCGCCGTTTCCGCCGTTAAAGTCCTTCATGCTGCGTCCCATCCTCGTTTGCTTCGCGTTCGCCATGGCGAGCGCACACGCCGAAATCGCCGTCGTCCTGAATTCCGCGGACGAAACCCTGTCGCTGGTCGACACCCTCACCTACAAGGAATTGCGCCGCATTCCGGTCGGCAAGGAACCGCACCACCTGATGGCCTCTGCGGACGGCCAGCTCATCGTGGCCAACGCGGCGTCCAACGAACTGCTGTTCCTCGATCCGGCCAGCGGCGAAATCCGCTCGCGCCTGCGCAATATTTCCGACCCGTACCAGATCGGCTTTTCGCCCGATCGCAAGTGGTTTGCCGCCACCTCGCTGCGGCTCGACCGTTTCGATCTGTACGACGCCAAAACCTACGCCCTGGTCAAGCGCTTTCCGGCGCCCAAAACCCCCAGCCACCTGGCTTTCGACTCGCAGTCGAAATACGTATTCGTGACCTTGCAGGAATCTGACGAACTTATGGCGATAGACCTCGCCAAGCTAGAAATCGTCTGGAAAATGCCGGTCGGCAAACAGCCGGCCGGGGTGTGGATGACGCCCGGCGACAAATACCTGCTGGTCGCCGCCACCGGCGCCGATTATTTCGACGTGATCGACTGGCGCGAGCGCAAGATGGTAAAACGCGTCACGACCGGCAAGGGCGCGCACAATTTCGTGGCGCTGGGCGACAAGCGCCACCTGTTCATGTCCAACCGCATGGGCAATTCCATCGTCAAGATCGACCAGCAAAAGCTCGAAGTCGTCAGCACGCTGGATGCACCGGGCGGGCCGGACTGCATGTGGATTACCGCGGACGGCAAGCAGCTCTGGTACACCGGACGCTTTTCGCGCAAGGTGTGGGTGATCGATCTGGCCAGCGGCAAGATTGCGCAAAGCATACCGGTGGGCCGCAGTCCGCACGGCGTGTACTTCAGATCCCATGCGCCGCTGGAGTAACTCGGCCGCCTGCGCGGCGCTGGCCCTCGCGGCCGCCAGCCCGGCCCTGGCCGGCGCATGCCGCGGCACGGTGTATCTGACCATAGATACCGGTTCCATGTCGCAGGCGCAACGTATCGCCGACATACTCGACAAGCACGCGGTGCCGGCCACGTTTTTCCTGGCCAACGAAAAAACCGTGCATGGCGACTACAGCCTGGACGAGGGCTGGCGCGACTACTGGCGGCAACTTGCCGGGCGCGGCCACGCATTCGGCTCGCACACCTTTGACCACGTGTATTTCCGCAAGGGCGACCAGGGCCGGCAAAGTGTGGGCGTGGCCTCGCAAGGACCGCAGCAGGGCCGCGCCAGGCTGTATGACGAGAAAAGTTTCTGCACCGAACTCGACCGGGTGAAGTGGCGCTTTTTCGAACTGACCGGCCACAAGCTCGACCCGTTCTGGCGCGCGCCGGGTGGCTACACCACAAAGAACACGCTCGCATGGGGCGAGCGCTGCGGCTATCGGCACGTGGGCTGGACGCCCGCCGGTTTTTTGGGCGACGAACTGCCGTCGGAAAAATATTCCAATGCGCAACTGCTCGAACAGTCGCTCGCGCGCATAGGCCCGGGAGACATTCTGATCATGCACACCGGCATCTGGTCGCGTCGCGAGGCCTACGCGCCAGCGCTGGATCTGCTCATCGCCGGCCTCAAACAAAAAGGCCTGTGTTTTGCCACGCTGCGCGAGCTGGCCCAGCTCACACACAATTAGGCTGCGGCCATGTTCGATACCATCAATCAGGCCGTCGCGCTGTTGCAGCAGTGGTTGTTCCAGCAGATCGTGCAACCGGCCATTTATCTGGCCGGATATGCCGGCTGGGCCGAGGATGCCTATGACACGACCGAGTGGTTCATCTACGGGATACTGGAAATACTGCTGCTTTACGCCATACTGCGCCCGCTGGAAAAGCTGCGCCCGGTCGAACTATGGCCGGACCGCCGTGAAGTGGGCGTGGACGTGCTCTACACCTGGCTAAACCGCATCGGCATTTTGCCGCTCGCCATATTCGCGCTGCTGTTGCCCATAGAATCGGCCGCCGACGGCTGGTTGCGCATGCACGACATCATTCCGCGCAGCCTGGAAGATTTGCTGCCGGCCTTGCAGACGCGCCCGCTGGCAAGCTTTCTGGTGTATCTGGCGCTGTTCGATTTCGCCGAATACTGGCGCCACCGCCTGCAGCACCGCTTCGACTGGTGGTGGGCCCTGCATGCCGTGCATCACAGCCAGCAGCGCATGTCCTTCTGGGCGGATTCGCGCAACCACGTGCTGGACGAGGTCATGCGCGCCCTGTGGTTTGCCGGCGTCGCCCTGCTGGTGGGCGTGCCACCCGGGCATTTTCTGGGCCTGGTGTTCGTGACGCGATTTATCGAATCCCTGTCGCACGCCAATCTGCGCCTGCACTTCGGGCGCTGGGGCGAACGTGTGCTGGTCAGCCCGCGCTATCACCGCATGCATCATGCAATAGGCGAAGGCCACGAAGGTGCCGCGCGCGGCTGCAATTTCGCGGTGCTGTTCCCGCTCTGGGACGTGCTGTTTCGCACCGCCAATTTCGACCTGCGATTTGCCGCCACCGGCATACGCGACCAGATTACCGCCGCACGCAATTACGGCAGCGGCTTCTGGGCCCAGCAGTGGCTGGGCATCACGCGCATGGCGGCCAGCCTGTTCGGCCGCTGAACTATTTGCGCCGCAGGAAAAACTCGAATTCTTTTTCCAGCGCCGCGTGCGACAGCAGTTCGTGCCCGGTCTGGCGCGCAAAAGCCTGAAAATCCTTGACCGCACCGGGATCGGTGGCAAGTATGTGCAACACCTCACCGCTCGACATGTCGGCGAGCGCTTTTTTTGCACGCAAAATGGGCAGCGGGCAATTCAGCCCGCGGGCGTCCAGTTCCTTGTCGAAATCCATGTTTTTCCTCTATCGATGGCGGCGCCGGCCAGGGGTGCGCAACGCCAAACCCGCAGCGCCGGCCGGTACTGATGCATTTTGACGGCAGGGCAGGCAAAAACTGAACCGCCGGGCGCCCGCAACCCGGCTCAGGCGACGGGTTCGCCGGCCAACAGTTCGAATGGCCGCGCCTGACCGAAGTAGTGCCCCTGCGCATAGTCGATTCCGACCGCGCGCAGCACGCGCAGCGCCGCCGGTTCTTCCACCCATTCCGCGATTGTACGCATGCCCATCACGTGACCCACGGCATTGATGGCTTCGACCATGGCGCGATCGATAGGGTCGTCCGCCATGTCGCGGATGAAAGTGCCGTGTATTTTCAGGAAATTCACCGGCAGGTGTTTCAGGAAGGCCAGCGAGGACATGCCGCCGCCGAAGTCGTCCAGCGCGAAACGGCAGCCGAAATCGCGCATTTCACGCACGAAGGCGCTGGCGCGCGGAAGGTTCGACAGCGCGGCGGATTCGCTCAGTTCCAGGCAGATCAGGGAAGGCTGAATTTTGTGCCGCTCGAAGCGCGACTTCAGGAACGGCACGAATTTTTCGTCCTCCAGCACCGCGCCGGATAGATTGATGGACACCAGGCCGGGCCGCGTGGCATGGCCACGCGCCTGCATGTCGCCGATGGCCGCGAAAGCCGCATCGATCACCCAGCGGTCGATGCCGGGCAACAAGCCGTGCCGCTCGGCGACCGGCATGAAAGTGGCCGGCCGGGTCAGGCTGCCGTCCTCATTGACCAGGCGCAGCAATAATTCGATATGCCGGCCGGCGTGGGTCGGTCCGAGTACCGGCTGCACTTCCTGCGCAAACAGGCGGAACCGCCCCTGCGCCAGCGCGTCGCGCAAGCGGCCGGCCAATTCCAGTTCGCGGCTGCGGGTCTGCAGCGCGCGCGACTGGTCGGCGCTGAACACCTGTACGCGGTTGCCGCCATCTTCCTTGGCCGTGCTGCATGCGGCCTCGACCGACGAAAACACCTCGCTGACGGTTTTGCCGGCCTCCGCCACCACCACCAGGCCCAGGCTGGCGCTGACCGAAAAACTGCGGCCGTTCCAGACGAAACACAGATCGGACACGCTCTGGCGCAATTCCTCGGCGATGCGCAGCGCATGTTCGGGCGGACAGCTTTCCAGCAGCGCGCCATACACGTCGCCGCCCAGGCGCGCCAGCGTGTCGCCGTCGCGCAGCCGCTTCTGCAGCAATTGCGCGATCTGGCGCAACAACTCGTCACCGACCGCAAAGCCGCAACTATCGTTGATGGCACGGAAGCGATCCAGATTGAGCAGCAGCACGGCATGCTGGCGCCGCAAGCCGTCCATGCCCTGCAGCAAAAGGTTGAGGCGGCGGTCGAATTCGCGCCGGTTGGCGAGCCCGGTCAGCGCGTCGTGGCTGGCCTGGTAGGACAGGTGCAGGTTTTGCTGACGCGCCAGACTGACATCGTGAAACACCAGCACGTAACCGCCCACCCGGCCCTCGGCATCCTTGATCGGCGAAGCCGAAAAATCCACGGCGACTTCGCCGCCGTCACGCCGCAACAGCAGCGAAAAGCCGTTCGCCGTGCCGCCCGGCATGTTGAGGGCGCGCAGAATGATGTCGGCCAGCGGGCTGCGGTTGGTTTCGTCGAGTATGCAGAACACCGACTCCAGCGGGCAGTCGCGCGCCTGATCGAGCTTCCAGCCGGTAAGAAATTCCGCCACCGGGTTCATGTAATCGATGCGGCCGTCGGCGCTGGTCGCGATCACCGCATCGCCTATCGAAGCCAGCGTCACCAGCGCGCGTTCCTTTTCCGCGCCCAGCTGCGCCTGGGCATGCTTGTAATCGGTGATGTCGGTTATCGAACCGGCCATGCGCAAGGCCCTGCCGTACGCATCGCGAACCGACACGCCGCGCATGCGGAACCAGCGGTAGGCGCCGCTGCCGGTACGCAGGCGGTGCTCGATGTCATAAGCGGCGCCTTCGCGCAGATGCGCGTCCAGCGCCTGCATCGCCTGCGGTTTGTCTTCGGGATGGACGCGATCCAGGATGCGCTCGGGCGTCTCCAGAAAATCCGACTCCTTGCAGCCCAGTAGTTCGAGCATGCGCGGTGACACGAACAGGCTGTGCCGGTCTATGTTCCAGTCCCAGATACCGTCGTTGCCGCCGGTCACGGCCAGTTTGAAACGTTCCTCGCTTTCGCGCAGGGCGCTTTCCGCCTGCGCCGCGCTCCGGACCATGCGGTACGAAAACGCTACGCCGGCCAGCGTGAGCAGCACAACCGAGCACCAGATGGTGAGCGACAGCGCGCTCTGGATGAAGCGCCCGGCTTCGCCCAGCGTGAATGAAAATTCGTGTTCGAGCGGCGTCAGTTGCGCGTCGATGCGCAGGATTTCGGCAACCAGGCCATCCAGCGCCGCCGCATCGCGCTGTCCGCCGACGATGCGCTCGTTGAGCGTGCGCGCGGCCGCGTTCAGTTCGGCGATCAATGCATCCCCCGCGGCCCACACCGATATGGCGCGCTGCATGTAACTCAACTTGCCGAAAGTGCGGAACAGCCAGATCATGCCGTCCATATCGTCCGCATGCACGCGGCCGGCCGCAAAACCGCTGCGCACCGAATCAAGGTCGGGTACCGGCTTCAGCAACTCGAGGCGCGCCTGGCGGTCGCCCAGAGGCACGGCGATTTCCCCGAGATAAAGATCGAAATCGGCCTGATCGCCCGAACGGGCATAGTCGAGCAGGTGGCGCACAGCGCTTTTCTGCGCCTTGGACCAGGAACTTTCGCCACTCACATAGGCGCGCCCGGCCGACAGTATGGTCATGCTGGTGAGCGCCACCCAGGCCAGTACGGCCACAACCGCAAGAAATGGCCAAATGATGGCGAACAGGCGCTGCAAGCGATACGAGCCCACCCCCGACGCCGGAAAGCCGAACCGGCGGCTCATCCCGGGCAGCCCGGCCGGGCGACCGCCGCGGCGCCCCTCGGCAAGCGCCTGCTAATGGGCGCGCAGCACGCCCGGCACGCCATGTTGTCTGGCATTGTTTGGCCCCCTGTCCCGACGCGGCCCGCAAACAGCGGCCGCCCGTCAAGATCCCGCATTGTGCCTCGCCGCGGCCGTGAGCGCCATTGCACCCACAACAGACCCGCGACCCAGTTATCAGGTGTCACCTTTATTACAGGATGGTAAAAATGCAAGCGGTCTGCAAGCACATCGACACCGGCAGGGCGCAATCCGGGCGGGTGGAGCGTGCACGAGGCTGGAGGATGCAGCCCGCCGG
>JAEUNN010001180.1 GCA_016791085.1 Rhodocyclaceae bacterium
TGTCCGGCGCGGCGGCGCTGGAAAAGCTCGGGCGCATGCCTTTGCGCGTGTCGGCGGCGAGCGTGAATTGCGGCACCAGCAGCAGGCCGCCGGCAATGTCGCGCAGCGAACAGTTCATTTTGCCTTCCGCGTCGGCAAATACGCGATAGCCGAGCAGACGGTCGGCCATGCGGCGCACATTGGCGTCGGCATCGGCGGGTTCTACGCCGACCAAAGCCAGCAGGCCGCGGCCTATGGCGCCGACGCGCGCGCCGGCCACGCTGACCGACGCTTCATCGACGCGCTGGATCAGCGCGATCACGCCGGGCACCCGCCGCGCGCCAGGGTGAAACGCGTGGTGTGCCGCCGGCAGGCGCGCGCGCCGGCCCTGGCCAAGCGGTCCGGCCGGCGGCGCTGCGGCTTGCGGTAGGGACGCATATCTGGCACCTGCGGGTTGTTTCCTGTCATCGATCCGGCGTTGCGCGCACGCAAATGGGGCGCGCGAGGCGGCGCCAAGCATAGCAGAACGTCGCCATGCAGCGTGCATCGCGCGGGCCCGCGCGGATCCGTGCGCGGCGGCGCGGTGGCGCGGCGCGGGCGGGCGCGGGGGGGCTGCCCGGGCCGGCATGCGGCCGTGATCGGGACGGCCCCGCGCCGCGCTGCGTCGCAGCATGGTTTCACGAAACTGCAACGTCGAACTGGCATACTGCCGGGGTGAATTGAATATGGAGCACTCATGAAAGCATTTGCAAGCGGCGTAGCGTTCGCCGCCGGTATCTTTGCCATAAGCCAAACCCCCGTTCAGGCCGCCGAAGTGACCGGCGCCGGCGCTTCGTTCCCGGCCCCCGTGTACGCGAAATGGGCGGACGCCTACAACAAGGCGACCGGCAACCGCATCAATTACCAGTCCATCGGTTCGGGCGCGGGCATCAAACAAATTGCCGCCAAAACCGTCGATTTCGGCGCCACCGACATGCCCTTGAAGCCGGCCGACCTGGACAAGGACGGCCTCATGCAGTTTCCGACCGTGATCGGCGGCGTGGTGCCGGTCGTAAATGTGCCCGGCGTGAAACCCGGCGATCTGAAACTGACCGGCGCGCTGCTGGCCGACATTTACCTGGGGAAAATCACCAAGTGGAGCGATCCGGCGCTGGCGAACGCCAACCCGGGCCTGAAATTGCCGGATCAGGCCATAGGCGTGGTGCGGCGCGCCGACGGTTCCGGCACCACCTTCATCTTTACCAACTACCTGTCCAAGCTCAGCCCGGACTGGAAGCAAAAGGTCGGCGAAGGCACGGCCGTGCAATGGCCGGTCGGCGTGGGCGGTAAAGGCAACGAGGGCGTGTCGGCTTTCGTGCAGAAACTTCCCGGCGCGATCGGCTATGTCGAATATGCCTACGCGAAACAGAACAAACTTACCTACGCCATGCTGCAGAACGCCGACGGCGTGTTCGTGGCACCCGGCGACGACGCGTTCAAGGCCGCCGCGTCCGGCGCGCAGTGGGAAAAAACCGCGTTCTACGAAATTCTGACCAATCAGCCCGGCAAAAGCTCCTGGCCCATCACCGGCGCGACCTTCATCCTGATGCACAAGCAACAGGACAAGCCGGCCCAAGGTACGGAAGCGCTCAAATTTTTCGACTGGGCCTACGC
>JAEUNN010001189.1 GCA_016791085.1 Rhodocyclaceae bacterium
TGCTCGACCGGCTGCTGCATCACGCCGAGTCCATCGTTATCGAAGGCCGCAGTTACCGCATGCGCGATCAGGACGCGATCTGATCTGACCTCTGCCACCCCGCCGTACCCGCTCCCGCGCAAGGCCGATCGGTGTCGCGTCCGAGCGACGTTTCATTGATCCCCAATTTGCCGGTTCCCTGGCTTCTCGGCGCGTCAGCTTACGGACTCCGCTACCGACATGTCACCTACCGGGCTCCCTGATTCGAACCCATACCGGCCTCGCCACCGACCAGTTTCTGATCGGCAATTTCGCGCCGGTTTCGCGTCGGCGCCCACACACCCCAGCAAAACAGGTAAAATCCACCCCGTCTTGAACCCCCGAACCCGCCCGTTCTGCCCCCCTCCGGCTGGCTCGTAAATGCCGCACATCCCTGGCTCTTTTATGCCGGTCAATGACAGCCGGCCCTAGTCAAGCGCGCAAAGCACCTCCAAGGCGGCGCCAGCCGCCCGCGTTTTTCGGCGCGTCCAAAGAGCGAATGCGTTGGTTGCGCGCGCCCCCACGCTATTCCAAGGCTGAATGCGGCAGGATGCGGCATTCAGCCCTGGAGACCCTGTGCGTTGTCGCACTACTGGCCGATCTGGAAAGCCGTGCTTCCTGAATAACCGCCACTTATTTATGACTATCAAAAATCCGTTAATTACTCGCTCGCCCCATCCGACCTTTGAACTCGCCTCAATTTTTCTCTACCAATTTGCGACTGCCTATCGCGCCAGAGTCTACAATTAATTGCCACTAACGAATCGCGCCAGTCACTTATCTGGATGTGGCGACAGGCGCTGCTCTGCCTTCGCCCTGGCGGCCGCACCGCCCCAGAGAAACCTGGCTCTTTTTAATTCCGAGTGGATTGCGCCGTTTTGACGGGTGCGGCATGGACGACCACGACCGGCAAGACAAACCGCAGTGCCGGCGCTGACTTCCGTCGCTAAAGGACGCCACGTGCTATTGTTTCCAAGGCGGAAGACGACACGTGCCGCATTCAGCCTTCTTGGTCCAGCGTATGGGGGCGAAGGCGGTATCAAGGGTGCGCGTCGCCGGGCTACGCCCGCCCTTGACACCGCCTTCGCCGCCAAAAACCGCCCTGACCGACGCACCTGGATTTCGATAGAGGCAAAATTGCGGAAGGCGCTATGAATCGCGCGTAGCAGTAAGCCCGGACGGATCCGTACATCCGCCGGACGCGCACAAAGGGCGCACACATCGTCACGCGCAAGTCGGCACTGGTGCGCCACGAATTGCCGCGGTCGACGTTATTCGAATCTTGACAGGCTTTTTCCTCTTTGTTCCCGTTGCGCGCCTGCCGTGCGCGCGTCAGTTCGCATACCGGTGAGGGTTGTGGCGGTTGACTTCGGCCGCGCGCGGCGCGAGTTCGCCCTTAAACACCGCGGGGCCGTCCATCGAGATGGATATTTTGTCGCCCTTGCGCGTGAGCCACGGCGTCCATTCGGAATCGGGTTCGGAAGTCTGGCCAGACGGAGACAGGCGGATCGAATCGCCGTCGATCTCCACGAGGCCGATCACATAGGTGTAGACATTGGCGAGCCGGGCCTGCGGCGTGTTGGTGAAGTCGAACGCGCATTCGACGATCTGGTCGCCATATTCCATGACCATTTTGGGCGCCAGCGCACCGACCGAAACCTGGCCGTTGGCAACGGCGGAATAGACGCTGAAAACGAGTGCGACTGCACCTCCGCACAGTTGTCCGATTCTAGGATTGACTTCCACGGTTTCCGTGGCGGGGGCGGCCGCCGACGCGCTCGTGACGTCGCCCAAATGGCGCACGAACGGCGCGCAATCGAATGCGCCGGAACGGTCTGGAGCCTGGATAAAAATCATTTTGCCGTTCGGAAGCAGCAAACCTACGCGCAGATCGAGGTCGTCGTTATCGCCGCTGGCGTCGCCGTTGTCTGTCCATGTCGCCTTGACGACGATCTTGCGTGGTGCGCCTGCGCTTTTTTCGAGCGAAATGCGGTGCGTCTGCTGGGGTTTGGTCAGCGTGATTTTCGACAGCGACACTTTCGGCGCCGGCGGCGGCGCTGCCGCCGGTGGGGCGGCTTGTTCGACCGTGCCGCCGAAATGCTGCACCAGCGCGTCGAGACCGCCGTTGAACCCCTGTGCGACGGCATTGATCCGCCATTGACCATCCTTGCGGTAGAACTCCAGCAGCATCACGGCGCGTTCGGCCGCGAAAAACGCGCCCTGGAAGGGAAACGCCACCATGGCGCCCGGCGCACTCAGGCTTGCCTGGGAAGCACCGAGGGCGCTCATGACGCCGACGCCGTCTATGGCCAGCGTGACGACCAGCGCATCTATCGCCGCCGGCAGGCGCGCGAAGTCGAAGCGGAAACTCGTGGGACCAGCAAGTCTGACGCCACCGCAGGGGCTTTCAGGCTGGTTGAAAAAGGTCATGTAACGCTCGTCCGACAGCTTGCGCCGCCCATCGAGGCCGAAACAGGCGACGTCGATGGCAAGTCCGCCGGCGGCGATGGCCAGATCCAGTGTGAAGGGCTGCTTGTCCAGGCCGAATTCGGCTAGCCGGCAGCGCTGTCCGCGTGCGAGGGTGTGCATGTCTGGCATGGCAATAACCTTGTTTGTTCATGAGGAAAGGCAGCGTTTCGGGTGCTCAGTTGCCGGCCATCTGCACGACGACCAGGCGCCCGCCTGGTTCCGGCGAGAGCAGGATTTGCGCGCCCTCGTCGAGCAGTACGCGGGCGCCGGCCGGTACGTCCTGGCCGCCGCGCAGATCGCGCATGCGCGGCAGTCGCTCATTGACGAGAAACCAGTCGCCGCTGTGCTCGATGAAATAGCCGACGCGCTTTGCGTCATTAGCCGATAGCTTTTCGTTCGGGAACACGAAACGGTTTTCGTGCCAGCGGAACACGGATTGCCCGCTATAGACCATCACGCGGTGATTGTCCGGCAGGAACTTGCCCTTGGTGTGAGATGAATAAAGGTTCAGGACCGGCAGCTTGCCGCGGTGGGGCGTTCCGCAGAACGGACATCTGGGGGCCTGTTTGTTGTCGAAGGCATACCATTTCTGGCCGCAGTTCGGGTTACTGCAGGGTTGCAGCAGATCGACGGTTTTCACGAGCGCGGTTTCCCATTCGTCCGCGGTCGGCCGTTTCGAGGCATCGTGCAAGCCGTCGATAAAGGCGCGTTCGAAAAGGCCGGCCAGATAGGGGCCGGTTACCTTGTAGGGTATTTTCGCGGTGTCTTTCCAGGGCAGTTCGCTTTCCTTTAGATTCGCTGCGTTGACGCGATTCGACGTATCGGTGGGATGTTCGACGAAAAGTGCCCGCGCGCCCATCATGAGTTCTTCGTCGCGCTGCGAATCGTCCGGATCGTGGATTTTGTCGCCGCGCAGCGGATGTCGGTAGAGCAAATACATGTAGATCAATACCGCCAGCGCATGCAGGTCGGTAGTGCGCGAAGGCAACTTGCGTTTCTCGTCATCCTTGGCCAAGTGGCTAGTCATGACGACTTCGGGGGCGATGAAATCGGGCGTGCCGATCACGGCCGGCGGGTGGCGCCCCGGCACGACCAGCCCGTCGATGTCTATCAGGCAGGCTTGGCCCGTAGTCGGATCAATCAGGCAATTGTTGTAGCCAAGGTCGGAGTGGCTGAGCCCGGCCATGTGCATGCGGCGCACCGCGCGTGCCAGCATTACACACACCTTCAGGTGACGCATCCAGTCGCCCAGTTCGCGCTGGTCGAGGAACTTGGTGCGATGGCCGGGCGTGGCGAACCATTTGCCTACCTTTTCCTTACGTCGTATGCCCAGCATGTCGTTATTGCGTGAGCCGAATTCGAAGAAAAAACAGTCGCGGTAGAACGGCACGACGACGCCGAGGCGCCCCTCGTACTCGACCACGGCGGTCGGCCAGCAGTACAGGTTGCGCAGGTAGTCCCCGCCCTCCTGATTGAAAATCTTTTCGCGGTAGCGGCCTGTGATTTCGAGCAGCCGGTCGCGCGCAAGGGAATCTGCCTTTTCGCGGAAGAACGCAACGACATAGCCGCCGTCGGGCGAGAACATGACGTCCTTTACGCCACCCTGGGCCTTGATTTCGTTGATGAAGCGAACCGTCGAGCCATCGCTGGCGATCAGCGTCACTATGTTTGCGGCCATGTACTACCTCAGTAGATGATTGCGATGGTGCGATCGTCGTGATTGCCCTGCGACCAGAAATCCAGCCAGTCGAGTAATTTCTGCCCCTGCGCCGCACCCGCGAGTCCCGCGTTGGCTTCGAGATCCTCCCAAAGTGCGTTCCAGGCATCCAGATTTGCCAAGCGTGCCTCGGTTTCGAATTTGGGGTCGGACACGCCATCGGTCATGAGCACGAACGCCGTGAAGTCGTCGCACAGCGTAAAACGCGTGCGCTTGTTCAGCGCCTCCTGGGTGACTTCGTTCTTGTCGAGAAAGCGCGTCTGACCTGAATACTCGCCGGCATCGACTTCACCCAGCAGTTCGACACTCTGGTCGCGGCGGTACACGCCGACCGCGCCGTCGCCGACCCAATAGGCCGCGCACAGCCATTGCGTGCCGAATTTTCGCGCGACGCCGATCAGTAGTGTCGTCGCGAGTTCCTTGACCGCGCTGATCCGGTCGGAGCACGCCTGTGCTTCGTCGACCAGAGCGCGCATTGCCATGTAGGCGGCGTGGCCGACAACCACGTAAAGCGCGTTCTGCAGCACGCGCCGCGCGTGGCTTGCGGCCTCGTCACTGGCCGCCTCCTGTACGGCCAGCACTGCGGCGGCAACCTTTTCGCCAGCCTCGCCGGCAAGCGCCTGCTTGACGTGGGCGCCCGCGGCGCGTACGGCAAGCTGCGAGCCGCGGCGCGAAAATTGCGCGCTGCCTGCACCGTCCGCGACGATGCCTACGTACCAGTCGCCGTCGATATCGTGGTGGATCAAAAAATCGTCGTCGCAGCAACTTCCGACATGGGCGTGCGAGCGCCCGCGCTTGCGCGCCGCTACGACACGGCGTAGCGGCCCAACCAGGGTTTGTTCGGCTTCGTCGGGCTTCCAGAACGGATCGGCGGTGTCCGAAGGCAGGTTCTTCCACAACAGCTTGGGATCGGCGTTCACGTACAGGCGCAGCACGGCAGGGCGCCGCGCTTCCGGGGGATCGTCCGCATACCGATAGTGCAAAGGAATCGAAAATTCGCCACTGCGGTGCGGCGTTCCTTCGGCGCGGCCGGTCACAAGGTCGAATTGAAGTCCAAGATCGGGCGGCATGAGGACATCCACGAGCCGCACCAAGGCGCTTGCAGGCTCCCAGGCCAGCGCTTCCGAATACATCTCGGACTGGCGCGCATTGCGCAGTTTGAAGGCGGGTACGGGAAGTTCGCGCAACTTGGCCGGTAGCAGATTGCCGGGCGCAGGGGCGGAGGCGCCTCCCGCTACGGACTGTGGCTGGTTGGTTGGAGCAATGGGTGGCGACATAGATTGTTCCGAAACGGATGCGCAAATTGGCGCGGGATCGGCGGCAGGCACGGGAGGAGCCGGCATAGACACTGCTAGCGCGGCAGCGGATGTGGCACTCGCCTCAGGCGTCGTGGCCGGAAGTGCGGGCGCAGCAGACTCGCCGAACACGGGCATTTCGAACTTCTTTACACTGGGTTTGGACAGATCGCCATTGAAGCGTTGCCAATCGTTTCGCAATACGCGTTCCAGGGCGCTGAAACGCTTGGCCACTTCGGCGTCGGCAATAAACTGGGTAAGCCCGTCCTCGCCCACACCGTGCAAAATTGCCCGCGCATAGGCCTTGCGCGCCTCATCCACGGCTCAACCCCGCGAGCGGCTGACGTCGAAATTGCCATCAGCGGGGCTCAGCGTCAGTTCGCGCTGGCAGCCAGGGCAGATTGCCTTACCATCACCCTTGGTGCAGAAAATCTGCCCGCAGACGCAAGCCGCAAAGCCATAGGGTGCGCCACAGTGCGGGCAACCGGGCGAACCTATCAACGCTTCGGTATTGATGGTCCGGGCATTGGCGCGCGTGTCGGAAAGGTCTTCGAAATCCTTTTCTGCCGCATACACGCCCACCAGGTTGTAGGCAGTGGCATCGACGTGGAAATCGCGCGTCGCCATGGCGTGCTTCATGCGTTCGTACTTCATCAGATAGTGCAGGCGGGTGGTCTGACACTTGCCCGTGATGACCACAAAATCTTCATCGACGGCGGTGGCCTGGGCGATCGACTCGATCTTGGTCATGACCGAATCGTCGATCTTGGCCAGGTTGACCTTCGTGGGTTCACCCAATCCTATGCTGCGGCTCTGCGACCTGACGCTGGCGCTGATCCAGTCTATGAATTTCTTGAAGTCCTGCTCGGTCGCGCTTTCTATGCGTAGCACATCAGGCGTGATACCGGACAGTTCTTCAAGCGCCGCGAACTGCCCTATGCCTATCGCGACGAGATTGGCGCGCGAGGCATAGTCGCGCTTCCAGCGCGCGACCGCGGCGCCCATGTCGTCGGTGCTCTTGCCGTCGGTCATCAGGAACACCAGCGGCTTAAAATCGCCTTTTTGCTGGACCGTCGTGCGTTTCACGTTCTGGTCGATCTCGCGCATCAAGTGCTCCAGCGCGGCACCTATGGACGTGCCGGAGCCCAGCGGCAGGCGCGGCGGATAAAAAGCCACCAGTTCGACGAGCGGTGCCACGGTCTTGGCGCGCCCGGCAAATGCGATCACCGACAGGAACGTCGTTTCGAGCGCGTAGGGGTCACTGCGCAGCGTCTTGATCAGACGCTCCATGCCTTCCTGAAGGCTGCGCAGGTTTTCGCCCGCCATGCTCTCAGAAACATCGATGACCAGAAATACGGGCAGGCGGCGCATGGCATTTCCTTTCAAACGACGATATTGACTTCCGGCGGAGGCGGCGGCAGATCGACCGACGCGGTGGCACCGCGGCTCTGACTATCCTTCGAGAAGGTGGCGGATACCCACTCGAAAAACTTGCTGAAGCTGGATGCATCCATGGTATCGAGGCTCACCACGTGTTCGGTCAGGCGCTTGAGTTGGGCCGGGTCGGCCTTCGGACCCGCAGCACAGGCGACAATTTTCGCAAAGCCGCAACTTTGCAGGCGCGGAATGACTTCGCTGAACGCCAGCGTGTCGGTCGGCTTGCCGTCGGTCAGGATGACGAGAATGGGCTTCCAGTCGCCCTTTTCAGCGCTGGTGGTCTTGCGTACGTCGCGCTGCACCTGTTCGAAGATGTGTTCCAGCGCCGCACCTAGCAGCGTGGCACCGGATTTCGGACAGGTGATCTCAGGCAGCGTGACGTCTGCGACCGCGGTCATCGGCAGCACTTCCTTGATTTCCGAATCGAAGGTCGTGATCGCCAGATGCACGCTATCGAGCGCGTACGGATTGCTCCGCAGCGAGGTGAGCAGCGCCTGGAGGCCGGCATTGACGGCGACGATGGGCTCGCCGTTCATGGACCCCGAAGTATCAATGCAAAGGTAGGTCAGTAATCGGCGGCTCATGCCAGCACCTAGATGTAATTGCGCATGATTTCGACGAAGCGGTCGGTTTCGTGCGGCATGCCGATGGCGCGAAAGGTCCAGCCATTGCCCTGGCGGCTGACCTCGGCGAAGGTCATGGAGCAATACCGCTGGAAGCTCGCGTCGCCGCTCACGTTGAAACGGCAGATCTCCTTCCCGCGTGCATCCACGGCACGGATGAAGGCGTTTTTGACACTGCCAAAAGACTGGTTCTTGGCCTTGCCCTCGTAGATCGACACAACGAAAATGATACAGTCGTATTGGGCCGGCATGTCATTAAGCTTGACGATGATCTGTTCGTCGTCGCCGTCGCCCGCGCCGGTGCGGTTGTCGCCAGTCAGCCAGATCGAGCCGGACGGATGTCGCTGCGAATTAAAAAAAACCACGTCGCCGCCAACCAGTGTAGCTCCGCCATTGGAACCGACCGAGCCGAGATTGTGAATTTTTCCGTCCTTGCCGAGCAGGAACGCTATCGCGTCGAGATCGTAGTCTTCTTCCTTTTTCCCGAACAGCGACCCCAAAAAGCCTTTTTTGGTTTCCGCGACATCCCATCCCAGCCCTATCGTGACCACGGACAGATCGTGCTCGCCGTCCTTGCGCAGGTTGACGCCTTCACCCTTCTTCAAACTAACAGCCATGAGTCCTTCTCCGTGATCAGATTACGACATTCACTTCTGGCGGCGGCGGCGGCAGATCGCCCAG
Source organism: Rhodocyclaceae bacterium (assembly GCA_016791085.1). Classification (GTDB taxonomy): domain Bacteria; phylum Pseudomonadota; class Gammaproteobacteria; order Burkholderiales; family Rhodocyclaceae; genus JAEUNM01. The sequence goes on from JAEUNN010001189.1 coordinate 8,241, forward strand.
ACCACTCACCTCTTTTTTGCCCTGTTCGATCTTCTGGCTTGACACCGAAATCGACGAGGAAACCCACTTGAAGAAGCTCTTGATCGACGCGCTGTCGGCCGTATCGAGATTCACCACAAGTTCGGTGATCTTCTTGAGGGAATTGGTGTCGGCCGACTGGCCGGCCGCACAGCAGATGAATGCGCCGGTCTTGATCGCGCGCAATGCGGCAATGCCTTTATCGAGATCGTCGGTCGGCGAACCGTCGCTAAGCAGAAAAACCACCGGCTTCCAGTCGCCTTTTTGGCTCGCGCTACCTTTCTGGACCTCGCGCTCCACACAATCGGCCAGCAGGGCCAACGCTTCGCCCATGGCCGTGGTACCGGCGGCTTTGAGTTCTGGACTCTGGAACTGCGCAAGTTCGGTGAGCGGAACCACCTGCTTCGCCTCGTTCGCGAACGTAATCACCGACACATGGGCGGTCTCCAGCGCGTAGGGGTCCTGGCGCAAACTCGAAACAAGCATCTGCAGGCCATTCTTGACAGCTTCTATGGGTTCACCGAACATCGAACCGGAGGTGTCGATCAAAAGGTATACGGGTAGTCGTCTCATCTCTCATCCTTGGGAAGGGGAAGCAACACAGGAAGCGCCGCCACATCGGAAACTGTTCCAGGCGCACCAGATGCCAGAGGCGGTCGCCACGGCATCCGATACGATGCCGTGGCAGCAAAGCCGTTCGCGAAACCCACTTCGGCAACATGCAAGGCGTGTTGCTTTTCGTCGAGTCCGTGTGAGTGTATGCTTCACGGGTGGGCGGCTACCCGAATTCGGTGCAATGGCCGGATTGTCTCCGCCGCATACTGATGACGCTGCACAGGCGCATCGAAGCGTTGCCAAATCTTTCACGGGACGTTGCACGCATGGGGCGGTGGGTATCATCACGCAAGCGATCACTGGTGTAGGCTCTTCCACCCTTCGTTCCGCCGACCAATTTGCCGTCAAATACGGACCGGCCACGAAGCAGGAGTTCGATGACTGATCATGACTTTTTTGCCCACCGCTTCGTCCATGGTGCATCTGCTCCTGAAATTCTAGTCCCGATGCATCCGCCCTGCCGGGGCCAGAAAAAAGCCCTCACCCCAATTAAACCTGGCGACTGACGCAAAAAAGCCCTACATGTTTTGTTGTATTATGGTGCAATTATATCCTTCAGACAAGACGAATCCGGCGCAACAGACCAAGCAAATGTCCTTTCCAGTTTCAATTGGAGCCGTGCCGCCGCGGTGGCCGTGAATCGCCGTGAACCCGTATATCATAACCTCGACGCCGAGCAGTCTGCTGGCGAGCCAGCGTGGCTGGGCAGTTCCGCGGCGCGACGACGCATTGCGTAAAGTTCGTCGGCAGGTGCGGTGCAGACAAGCTACGCTCGATATCGTGCGCGCCACCATGGTGCCTGCCAGACTGTCGCCTGCCGCCGGCGCCGACTGTCGAGAAGGCACTTGTCGGGTCCAATTTTCATAGTACGTGTGCGCGTTGCGTGGACCGCCCGACGTAACTTGCGGAGGTGTAGATGGAGCATTTTGGCTTTCCCACCGAGGCGATCGCGATTTTCTTTGCGGTCGTGGGATTCTCGGTTTATATGGATTTGTTCCTGCACCGCAGGGCGACCGACATTTCGGTCAGCAATGCGGCCGGCTGGTCCGTGTTTTGGGTTTCCCTTGCGGTACTGTTCTACGTCTATCTCTGGTTCCGCTTCAGCAAGGAGTGGGCCGATCTATATCTCACCGGCTATGTGCTGGAAAAAAGCCTGTCGGTAGATAACCTCATGGTATTCATGGCCATTTTCGCATCGTTCGGCATTAAGGACGTACTGCAGCACCGGATCCTTTACTGGGGCATCATCGGCGCCTTGGTATTGCGTGCAGTTTTCGTGGCGGCGGGAACCGGACTGTTTCTGGCGAGCCCATATGTCGGCTTTCTGTTTGCCGCCTTCGTGCTCTGGAGTGCCATCAAGATGCTCCAGTCAGGTGGGGGCGACGAGAACGAGATCGAAGACTATTCGAACCACTGGAGCGTGCGTCTGACCGGCAAGCTCATGCCGATTTACACACGCCTGCACCTGCATAACTTCTTTGTGAAACACGACGAGGTGATTGCCAAGGGCATGCAGTCGGCAACAACGCGCGCCGGAGCGCTGTACGCAACGCCTGCGTTTCTGTGCCTGATGGCGATCGAAACTTCGGACATTGCATTTGCTTTCGATTCGGTGCCAGCGGTGATTTCGGTCACCCAAGAACCGCTCTTGGTGTACGCAGCAATGATCTTTGCAATCCTTGGACTGCGCAGTCTGTACTTCGTACTTGCCGCGCTCACGAAGTATCTGGTCCATCTCGAAAAGGCGGTCATTGCGCTGTTGTTTTTCATAGGCATCAAGATGGCGCTGGAATCCTGGAACGAAGTGGTGTTCGATACCGGCATGCACATTTCCCCGGGCACCAGCCTCGCCATCGTGCTGGGGACTCTAGCAGTCGGGATCATTGCGTCTTTCGTGTTCCCGGGGAAAGATCGAGACGAACCAGCCGAAAAGGACAATCTTTGACCGGACTGACCACCTTGCGTGCCTGGCCCTGCCAGCGTCGAATGAGACGCGTCTGTCATGCAAAGACCGGAAAGGTCGAGAACTTTTACGGGGCACGAAACTCATGCCTATCGCTCAACACTGAGCCGAGCTAGTACCGTTGCCTTGAGATCTTGCCAATTCCAAGCAAACATTCCGGCCAAGGCTCAGTGACAATCAATTGACCAAATAAAATTCTAGGGAGTGCATCAATGGCTGTATCCCTGCGCAAAGGCGAAAATGTTTCACTGTCAAAGACCGATCCGACGCTCAAGCAAGTTCTGATCGGGCTGGGATGGGATGCGCGTTCCAGCGATGGCGCGGATTTCGATCTCGACGCAAGCCTGTTCATGCTCGGCCAAAATGGCAAGGTCGACGGCGACGACTGGTTCATTTTTTACCATCAGTTGAAATCGCCCTGTGGCTCCGTCGAACACACGGGTGACAATCGTACTGGAGCTGGCGAGGGCGATGACGAAGCCATCAAGGTTGCGCTGGACCGGATACCCGCAAGCGTCACGAACCTCACCATTGCCGTCACGATCTACGATGCAGAAGCGCGCCGCCAAAATTTCGGCATGGTGCGCGACGCCTTCGTGCGACTGGTCAATTCCGATAACGAGCAGGAAGTATTGCGTTTCGACCTGTCCGAGGATTACTCGACCGAGACGGCCCTCGTGTTTGGTGAAATTTACCGCCGCGGAACGGAGTGGAAATTCCGCGCTGTCGGTCAGGGCTATTCGGGTGGGCTATTCGCCCTGTGCCAGCAATATGGCGTGAATGTCGCGTAGTCGTGTTCAGGCCAATGGCCATCGCGTTTTGAAACCGCGCCCCGCGCGGGCGAGTGGCCTGAGCAGGCGTTTTTGTACAGAGTCACGAACGGGCCGTTGCGAGCGCCGTGCGAGCGGCGACATAAGTAAAATCAACGGTCTGGGGCGTGACCGTAGTCGCGCGGACCGTGCTTCCCGCGGATCGCGCGAGGGCCCCGGGGTGGGTTTGCCCGGTGCTGGTGCCCGAGCGAACGGCTATACTGTTCGCCCGTGCAGCGGGTTTCTTCAGGGGTTTTGAAACATTTCGTCCAACACGGCAAGGAGAGAAACATGGCCATCAGTCTGCAAAAAGGCGGCAACGTCAATTTGAGCAAGGAAGCACCCAGCATGAAAAAAATGCTGCTGGGCCTCGGTTGGAATGCGCGCGCCACGGACGGCACCGACTTCGACCTCGACGCCAGTGCGTTCCTGCTCAATGCGACCGGAAAAGTCCGCAGCGACGCGGATTTCATCTTTTATAACCAGCCCAAATCCACCGAAGGTTCGGTCCAGCATTCCGGCGACAATCGTACCGGCGCCGGCGAAGGCGACGACGAAGCGATTACCGTTGATCTGGCTCAGGTGCCGGCGGACGTCGAGAAAATTTCCGTCTGCGTAACCATACACTCTGCCGACGAGCGCCGCCAAAATTTCGGCATGGTGTCCTCGGCCTACATACGCTGCGTCGATGCGGTCAGCAATACCGAAATCGCGAAATACGACCTGTCCGAAGACGCGTCAGTGGAAACGGCCATGATATTCGGCGAAATCTATCGCCACGGCGGCGACTGGAAGTTCAAGGCCATAGGCCAGGGCTTCCAAGGCGGACTGGCGCCGCTGGCGAAAAATTTCGGCGTCAATGTCTGATATGTACCGAGCGGCCGGCGAGCCGCGCGGAAGGTGGCCGGCCGCACGCGTCCGGATTCCATCGAAGCGCCGCGGCTGGGGCGCACAGTGCCGTCCCGGCCGCCGAGGATGCATGCGATGCCTCAATTCTCAATAACGGGCGACGTCGATCCCTTTCTTCACGTGGCACTGCGCAAGGGGGAATCGATTTCCTGCGAAAGCGACGCGATGGTCATGATGGAGGACACGCTCGATCTGACCGGCCGCATGCAGGGCGGGTTGATGCAGGCCGTAATGCGCCGCTTCGCCAATGGCGAAAGTTTCTTCCAGCAGCACATCCAGGCGGTGCGCGGCGATGGCGATTGCCTGCTGTCGCCCAACCTGCCCGGTGCCATGGAAGTGCTGGATATAGGCGCGGTCCAGTACTGCGTCGCGGACGAGTCATATGTCGCGGCCACCGATGGCGTGCAGGTTACGGCACAGATGCAAAACATAGGTACGGCGCTGTTCGGCGGAACGGGCGGGTTTTTCATCGGACGTTCCAGCGGCAGCGGTCAACTCGTGGTGTCGGGTTTCGGTTCCATCTTTTCGCTGGAGGTCACACCGGCTAAAAACGTGATTATCGACAATGGCCACATCGTCGCTTGGGATAGCAGCCTGCGCCATGAAGTCGCCGCCACAACCAGTTCGAGTCAGGGCTTGCTCGGCAACCTCGTGAATAGCGTAAAGAGCGGCGAAGGCATCGTGCTGAAGTTCTCCGGGCGCGGGCGTGTCATCGTCTGTTCGCGCAACCGCAGCGGTTTCCTGACCTGGCTGGGCGGCAAGCTGGGCCTGCGCAGTTCCTGATTTACACAAGGTCCAATTCGGCAAGCGCCGGACCGGACCGCTTCATGAAAGTCTGATCATGTCCTTTCTCGATTCCCTCAAGCAGTCGGTACGCGACGTCACACAATCCATGAATTCGGAGCTGAAGAAGTTCCGGTCCAAGGATTTGTTGCAGGCCATCGTCGCAGGTTCCACGATGATCGCTTATGCCGACGGCGAAGTTTCGCCGGCCGAAAAGCAGAAGTTGCTGGGCTATGTGCGCAATTCCGAACAGCTCAGCGTGTTCGATACCGACAAGGTAATCGAAGCTTTCAACCAGTATCTGGGCCGATTCGAATTCGACCCAACAATAGGCACTGGCGAAGCGCTGCAAAAGATATCGGTGTTCAAGGGCAAGCCCGAAGCGCATTTGATCGTGCGCGTCTGCCTTGCCATCGCCAATGCCGACGGCAACATCGATGTCTCCGAGCGTCAGGCGCTGGACCAAATATGCCGCGCGCTCGAGCTCGACCCCAAAGCCTTTGCCTGAATCTGAAGTTTTCCCGGAGGAAATGTCATGGCGGTCAATCTGCAGAAGGGCCAGAAAATCAGTCTGGAGAAGGAAGCCGGCGGCGCGCTTGCAACCATCGTGATGGGCTTGGGCTGGGATGCCGTAAAGAAGAAAGGGCTGTTCGGCTTTGGCGGCGGCGATACCAGCATCGATCTCGATGCGTCCTGCCTGATGTTCGACGAATCCAAGCGGCTTGTCGACTGCGTGTGGTTTCGCCAGTTGCAAAGCCGCGACGGCAGCATACGCCACTCCGGGGACAACCGTACCGGCGAAGGCGAAGGTGATGACGAGCAGATTTTCGTGAATCTGACTACCGTTCCGGCCGAAGTCAAATCGCTGGTATTCACGGTAAATTCATTCACGGGCCAGGATTTTTCGCAGGTCGCAAATGCGTTTTGTCGCATCATCAACCAGACGACCGGTAAGGAGATTGCGCGTTACGATCTGAGCGTGCAGGGAAGTCACAGCGCGCAAATCATGGCCAAGCTCTATCGCCACGGCGGCGAGTGGAAGATGCACGCAATCGGCGAAAACGGCCAAGGGCGGACGTTTCAGGACCTGCTGCCGCAAATCGTGCCGCTGATCTGAAGGTTCGCCCGTGCGTGTCTGGTTCAACAAGACCTTCTCGTCGATACATAACGCCCTGCGCCTGATACGCGCGGCCGATCCTGGACGCAACTATGAATTGGTCGCGTCCAGCCCCAACCCGAATGCGCTGGTCCGCCTGGCGGTCGATGCTTTCCACGAAGAGCCGGCCGGGCTGCGCGGACTGGCCTACCTGGAGTGGTGCGCGGCTTTTTGCCGCCGCGAGCGCATCGACATTTTCGTTCCTGGTAAGGAAGCTGCGCTGATCGCCGGCGAGCGCGAATATTTCGATGCCTGCGGCACGCGCGTACTGAGTTGCGCGACCCGGCCGACGCTGGACCTGCTGCACGACAAGGCGCGCTTCTACGCGATGGTCGATTGCCCCGAAGCCCCACCGCCGGATTGGCTCGCCTGCGCGTCGCCGGCACAGTTCGACGACGCGTACGCCTGCCTCAAGCGCGAACACGCGGAGCTTTGCATCAAGCCGGCGGTATCGGTGTATGGCATCGGCTTCCGGCGCGTGCGTGAAGACTGTTCGGCCTGGCATCTGTTTGCCGGTGGCCACGACTACCAGATCGACTTGCCGTCGCTGCGCGCGATGCTGCAGGAACAGGCCGAGTTTCCGGTCCTGTTGGTCATGGAATTTCTGGGCGGTCATGAGTACAGCGTCGATTGCGTTGCCAGCCACGGCAACCTCAAGTTTGCCGTGGCGCGGCGCAAACCGCTGCGCGCCGGGCAGGGCCAAACCATCGATACACGCGCCGACATTGAGGCGGCCTGCGCGCGCATCGTGCGGCAGTTCGGCCTCAATGGCTGGGTCAACATCCAGTTTCGCGAAGGCAGGCGCGGCTTGCGGCTGCTGGAAGTGAATCCGCGCATGTCGGGCGGCATCGCCATGGCCTGCCTGGCCGGTCCGAATCTGCCGTTTCTGGGCCTGGCGGGCTTCGACCGTGGCTACGATCGCCTGGACGCACCGGCGGCGACCGCTGGTCTGCGCGTTGCTGAACTGAATCACGCCGTCGCCCTGCAATGACGTCGCATTCGGGTGCCGCGCCGCGCTGGCCCGGGCTTGCCGCGCAGTTGCCGCAGGGCCGCATCGAAGTTCGCGTGGATCACGCGGAAATTGCGCCTGAACAACTTTTCAGTTTTGCCACGCGCAACAATCCCAAGCGGGCTTTCCTGTTCCTTTCGCACGTGCTCGGCAAGCATCTGCCGGTTACGCCGGCGCGCATGACCGAAGTGCATGACCGCATCGCCGCGCACATTCCGGATCTGCCACAGCCCGTACTGTTCGCCGGCATGGCCGAAACGGCGACCTGCCTCGGACAAGGTGTATTCGAATCCTGGCTGCGCAGCCAGCCGGGTGCAGAAGCAATTTTTCTGCATACCACGCGCTATCAGGTGGCAGGCGGCACCCGTGTCGATTTCGAGGAAGTCCACAGCCATGCGCCACTGCAATGGCTGTACGAACCCGACAAAGGCGACCTACGCATGCGCTTCCGGCAGGCGCGCTCACTGGTGCTGATCGACGATGAAATCAGTACTGGAAATACCTTTTTGAATCTGTGCCGGGCCTTGCGCCGGCACGCTCCACACATCGCGCGGGTGCATCTTGCGGCGATCACAGATTTCACCGGGGCCGAGCGGCGCGACGCGCTGCACGAGGCGTTCGGCCTTCCGCTCAGTAGCGGCGCATTGCTGTACGGAAAATGGACTTACACGGCGCACCCTGAAGTGGCAGCACTCGATCCACCACCGGCTTCCCAGGCGCTTTCCGCACCCTGCATCGCGGATAGCGGATTCGGCCGGGCCGGGCGCACACGCGCCCTGCGCCTCGCTCCGGACATGGTCGATTCCTACACGCGCGGCATCGCTGCGGGCCAGCGCGTACTTGTGCTGGGTACCGGCGAGTTCATGCACGCGCCCTATGTATTCGCGCGCGAACTGCAGGCGCGTAGCGGTGCCGGCGTCAGCGTGCAGGCCACCACGCGCTCGCCGATTCTCGCCTGGGGACCGATCCGGCATACCATGAGCTTTGCCGACAACTACGGCGAAGGTATCGCCAACTACCTTTACAACTGCGATCCGCGCAGTTACGACCATATTTTCCTGTGCCACGAAACCGGCGCCGCGGGCGGCCTGCATACGCTCGCTGACAGCCTGGGCGCGCGCCTCCTTCATTTCCGCTCGGAGACCTGCATTGAAGAAACTGCTGTTCGCCGATCTTGACGACACGCTGTTCCAGAGCGAGCGCAAACAGGTTCCCGGCGCAGACTGGCTGCCGATAGCCTATCTGGCCGGCGGCCAGCCGATATCCTATGCGAATCCCGCGCAGCTCGAACTATTGGCGCTGTTCCAGCGCGAGATGATCCTGATTCCGGTCACGGCCAGAAATCACGACGCCTTCAGGCGTGTGCGCATCGACTTTCCCGCCGAAGCCATTCTGAATTACGGAGGCATCATCATCAACGCCGACGGCACGCCCGATGCCGCCTGGCTGCAGGCCAGCCGTGCCGCCGCGGCGCAAAGCCTGGCGCTGCTGCAGGAATGGATGGAGGCTCTGGAACGTGAAAACGCAGCCCTCGACGCGGGCGCACATATCCGCCTGATCCACGATTTCGATACTGCGTTTTACGTGGTCGCCAAATCCCGGCGCGGCGATCTTGCGGCGCTTGCCGCGCTCGCGCACGCCTGCCGCGAGGCGCGTTCTGCGGGGCGCCTGCCGGATGTCGCGATCCATCACAATCACAACAACCTCGCCCTGATCCCGCGCTGGCTGGACAAGCAGCATGCGGTCGATCACCTGCGCCGGCGCTACGAAGCCGCGTGCGGCGAGGTGCTAACTTTCGGCATGGGAGACAGCTTCGTCGACCTGAATTTCATCGAGTCCTGCGACTACCAGATCATTCCGCGCGGCAGCCAGATCGCGGTTGGACGAGGAGGGTCGCCACAATGAGTTTTCACGGCTCTTACCGCGCCGAGGACGTCGAATTCCTGCTCAAGCCGATTCCCGTTGCGATGATCGAAAACACGCTCGAGAAAGAGCGCATGATTCAATCCGGCCAGCGCCACTATAGCGAAATGCTGTCGCCCGAGCGGCTGCCTTCGGAACAGTACCGGAGCCTGTTTTTTGCGGCACACGCATTGAACCGCGAGCGCATGGCACAGGATTGCCTCACGCTGGCGCATATCCTCCTGGACGAATTGGGTCCGCGCCCAACGCTGGTGTCGCTAGCGCGCGCGGGCACGCCGGTGGGCGCCATCCTTGCGCACACATTGCGCCGCCTGAGCGGCAACGCGATTGCGCACTATTCGGTATCCATCATCCGCGACCGCGGCATCGATGCGAACGCGCTGGACACCATCCTCGCGCGCGGCGCGACGCCGGAATCCATCGCCTTCATTGACGGCTGGACCGGCAAAGGCGTCATTTGCGCCGAACTGGAAAAAGCCGTGCATGCCTATAACGCGCGCCGTAGCACCCGCGTCCCGGCAAAACTGTACGTGCTGGCCGACCTGGCTGGAACAGCCCACTGCGCGGCCACCGCGGAGGACTATCTGATCCCCTCGTCCATACTCAACGCGACCATTTCGGGGCTGGTCAGCCGCTCCGTGCTGAACGACGCAATCGGCCGCGACGATTACCACGGCTGCGTGCATTTCACCGAATTTGCCGCGCACGACCTCTCCGTGTGGTTCGTCGATGACATAGTCCGCGCCATTTTCAGCTCGCCCCCCGGCGCCGCCGTGCGGCCCCGGCCCGAGCCACTGGACAAACGGGCGCAGTCAGCGCGGAGTGCGGAATTCATCGCGGCGGAAATGGCACGCCACGGCATTACCGACCGCAACTTGATCAAACCCGGCATAGGCGAAGCCACACGCGTGCTGCTGCGCCGCGTCCCGGAACGGCTCATCCTGCGCCAGCCGGAGCTTGCGTCCGTGCAGCACCTGATCGCGCTGGCGCGCGAAAAACACGTTCCGGTCGACTTCCGTCCCGATCTGCCGCTCAATGCCGTCGCACTGATCAGGAGTGCCTCCGATGCATGACACCCCGCAACTCGGGGCTTCGCTCTACGTGCCCACGACACACTGCGATCTCGTCGCCATCGCGGCCGCAAAGAAGCTCGCGGACTTGCGCTCGGTGATTTTTTGTACCGAAGATGCCGTTTCGGACGCCGATCTGCCCGCGGCGCTTGCCAATTTGGGTGAGGCACTGCGTCACTGCCAGCCACGCCCGGGCTACCACCGCTTCATACGCGCGCGCAATCCGGCCGTGCTCGAAACCCTGCTCGACATGCCGGGCATCACCCGCATCGATGGTTTCGTGCTGCCCAAGATCACTGCCTTGACGCTCGATGCCTACGTACGGCCTTTGGTCGAGCGTGGCGACGCGCCGGTGTGGATCATGCCCACGCTGGAAACGCGAGAAGTATTCCGCGATGCCGACATGCAGCAGCTCGCGCGCCAGCTCGACGCCGCTGCCTGGCGCGAGCGCATCCTCTGCATGCGCATAGGCGGCAACGACTTGCTCTCGCTGCTGAAAATGCGCCGGCCGCGCGGGCGCACAATTTACGAAACGCCCATAGGCCAAGTCATCGCACGTCTGGCGACCACCTTCATACCTTACGGGTTTGCACTATCCGCGCCGGTTTTCGAACATTTCGGCGATGTCGAAACACTACAGCGCGAAATCCAGGCCGACCTGAATCACGGCCTCACCGGCAAAACCGCGATACATCCGCGCCAGGTAGCGCTGATCGAAAAGCACTACCGCGTCGACCCGCAGGATCTTGACGCGGCCGAGCGCATCCTGCGCCAGGATGCGCCCGGCGTTTTCGAGTTGCACGAGTCGATGTGCGAACCTGCCACACATCGCCCCTGGGCGCGACTCGTGGTAGAAGCCGCGCGCCGCTACGGCAAACTGACACCCGCGTAAGCTGGATTTCCCGGCCGGCGGAATCCGAACTGCCGCCAGGACAGCCGGCGTGTGTACGCGTCCAAGCGGCAACCGCGCGGCCCCCTGCCCCCCATCGCAACAGCGTGGCCAGAATGATGTACGCGCTCCGCGATCCCCATCCGGTGCGCTCGGTGAGCGATCCACCAACCCCACCCTACTCAGGGATGGAAGTTCGGGATTAAATTCTCGACACGCAGATTCCAGGGCATAAGCGCCTCGTAATCTGCGAGCGAGTTGGCGTGGGGAAGGCGGGAGAGGACGTGGCGCAGCCAGATGTAAGGCTCAATCGAGTTGGCCTTGGCGGTTTCAAGCAGCGAGTACAGGCGTGCGCTGGCGTGGGCGCCGGCTGGCGTGTCGCTGAACAAGCAATTTTTGCGATTATGCAAAGGTTGGCATAATCGCAATTATGCACAGTCCGGAATTATGCAAGGTCCGTGGGTGAAATCGGCGGTCTGCGCCATGGCGGGCCGCGGGCAAGGGTTTGCATAATTTCAGAGGCTTTCCAGGAATTCGAGGAGAGCGTCGGACGGGTGATAGCGCGCTCGCCGAGTTTGCGGAAGCGCGATGGTGGCCAGAGCGCGCTCCTTCATGGCCAGGTCCGCCTCGATATAGGCGTGGGTGGTGAGCGGATTTTCATGTCCCAGCCACAGTGCGATAACCGTGATGTCGACGCCCGCCTGCAATAGATGCATGGCGGTAGTGTGTCGCAGCGTGTGCGGCGAAATGCGGCGCCCCTGCAACTGTGGGCAATGCTCTGCGGCGATCGCGACTGCCATGGCGAGGCGCTCGGCGACGTTGGTGCGCGTCATGGGCGTGCCATTACGGGTCGGCACGATGGGCTGCTCTGGGCGCAGATTTGCATAGTTGAGCCATTGTCGGATTGCGTGCGCCGTTTCCTGCCACAGCGGCACGGTGCGCTGCTTGCGGCCTTTACCGTGCAGGCGCAGTGAGGAGGTGGCCGCGAGCGTGACGTCGGCAACCCGGATACCGATCAGCTCGGAGACCCGGGCGCCTGAGTTGTAGAGCAACGCGAGCATGACGCGATCACGGCGGCCATGCCAGGTGGTGGTATCCGGCGCAGCAAGCAGAGCTTGGATTTCCTCGCGTGAAAGAAACCCGAGCAGGGCTTTCTCGAAACGTTTCATGGGGATTGCCAGAATTTGCTGCGCAAGGTGCAAGGCGGGCGGGCATTGCAAGGCCACGTAGTGCGCGAAAGCGCGCACTGCCGCCAGTCGAGCATTGCGGGTGCGCACGGTGTTTTGGCGTTCGGTCTCAAGGTGGGCGAGGAAACCGAGGATCAGCGACGCGTCGAAGTCGCACAAGGCGAGCCCGGCCGGCGGCTTGTTGCGTTCGCGCTGCGCATAGCCGAACAACAACCGGAAGGTGTCACGATACGCCGCGATGGTTCTCGGGCTGGCATTCTTCTGCTGCAACAGTCGCTCGGCAAAGAAGCGCTGGAGCAAGGCGGCGAATTCACCGGGATCAGCGAGCAAAGGGTTCATGGCTGCACCCCCTGGGCGAACCGATGGAAGCGTTCGGCGGCGATGTCCATCAATTCCGGGATGCCGGTGAAATACCAGTAGGTGTCGGAGACTTTGGCGTGCCCGACGTAACGCGACAGCGCCAGCACGGCGTGCTCGCCATCTATGCCTTGCTCGTAAGAACGCAGTGTGCTGCGCACGATGAAGGTGTGGCGCAAGTCGTGCAGCCGATGATGGGCGTAATCGCCCCGGGGCTGCCAGCCGAGGTGGCGGCACAGGGAATGCAATGCATACGAAATACTCGCCCGATTGGCGGGTCGTGCGTCATCGCGCAGGAAGAATCGGTCGCAGACGGGCCGCGGCACACACTGGTCACGCCATTGGGCATAGGTGTTCAAGGCATTTGTGACGCTTGGATGCAGGGGCACCAAACGCTGTTGGTGGAACTTTGCGTCCCGGATGTGCAGAACGCCGGTTTCGAGATCTACGTCGGCGCGCGTGAGCGCGAGTGCCTCGGAAATGCGTAGTCCGGCCGCGGCCAGCAATCCGAACACGCAGCGGCAGGTGGCCGGACGTAAGCCCTGCCGTGGCGGCAGAGTGCCGGCCGCATCGAGCAGTGCGACCAGTTCGGCCTGTGTGAAGATGTGCGGAACCAGGCGCCGGTGGGCCGGGCCGAACAGCGCACAGGGCGGGATTTCCGTTTCCGGGTCCGTGCGCAGACAGTAGCGTGCGAACCCACGTAGCGCTTCGATGCGACGCGCCCAAGTAAGAGGAGTCGGTCGCCGTGAGGCTTGCGCCCAGGTGCGAGCCAGCGCGATGGTCAGATGTGCTTCCGTACCCTGTGCATCGGCAAACCGGGCAAAGGATTGCAGCCGCGTGACCTCGCTGGTGAGTTGAAAGCCGTAGTGGCGCCGATACGCCAAGTAAGCGTCGACCCGGGCCATCCAGGAGATTGGCGCACTCATGGCTGCTCCCCCGGCCAGGGTAAGGCCGCCGCCCGCAAACCTTCAACGTCCACGCGAGCGTAAGCGCTGGCCACATCGAGACTCCGGTGACGCAGCAAGTCGGCGATCTCCTTGACGGATGCGCCAGCTCGCTGCAGGCGCGTTGCCATGGTGCGGCGCAGGACGTGTGTGTTGCAAAACCGATCGCGCAGACCGCAGCGGACAAACGCGCGATTCATCGCATTGCGGATCGCCGGCACACCCAGCGGTTTGTCGGCCGGCGCCCGGTGGCGCACGAACAGGGCTCGGTTTGCCGTTTGCGGCCGTCCCTGACGCAGGTACTGAGCAAGCGCCGCGCCGGTTGACGCCGGCAGCGGCAGGCGCTGCACCCGCTGGCTCTTGTTACTACAGATCGTGAGTGACGCCTCACGCCAATTTATCGACGCCAAAGTTAATTCGGCCACCTCGTGGCCGCGCAGGCCGAGATCGAGCAGGCAACGCGCGATGGCGTAATCGCGCTGTCCAACGGGGTCCGAACAATCGAACGCAGCCAGGAAGGCGGCCAGTTCGGCATCGGAAAGCGCTTTGGGCAGGTTGCGCTGGCGCCAGTCGGCAATGCGTGGCAGCCCGGCCGACAGGCAAGCGGTTGCCTCGCCCAGCAGAGCACGGTAGCGGAAGTAACTGCGCAGGCTGGTGCACGTGGCACGCACTGACCCTGGCCGCAGACGCGGGGTGAGCCCATCGATGAACGCACTCACCTGACTTACGGAAATCTGGGCGGGAATCGGTGCCTGGGTTCCAAATACGTGGCGCAGGAACGCGCCGACATCTTGAGCACCCGGCTTGCGCCTGCGCGTAAAGGACGTGGATCTCGCGCGGCTGGAAATCGTGGTGCGCGACGGCAAGGGCGAAAAGGACCGCGTGACGATGCTGCCCGCCTCGCTCGTGGCGCCGCTGCAGGAACACCTGGTGCGCGTGCGCGCGCTGCACGAGGCCGATCTTGCTGCAGGGAGCGGGGAG
>JAEUNN010001240.1 GCA_016791085.1 Rhodocyclaceae bacterium
AACCGGTCGCGCTCAAACCTTCGCCCAACCATTCCTTATAGGCGAGAAAATCCTCCTCGCCAAAAAAGCAGGCATCGCGGTTATGGCCTCGCTGCACTACATGCTGGGGCATTCCGGCGAGGTGGATTCGTGGTCGACGAGGCATATTTCATAGTGTAGTGAAAAATAAATCGAGCCTGGCCCCCTTTTTTTTTCTTACTCAAGATACCGACACTAGCCCACTTGCCACGAGCAAATTGTCGCTGTCGCCCTCCACTATCAGCCAGAAGAGAACGATGCCGGCGAGGGCGATGTTTAGTAAGACCGCGAGTAATCGCATTTCAATGCTCTCCCTTTCGCGCTAACGTTTGAATTCACCGGCCGCCGGAGGCGGTCCGGTGGAATGATGGGTTGGGCATCTGTTTCTACTGCGGACATTGAAAATGGCCACGACTCTCTTACAAGCTACTTAAGTGTGATCATCATGCCGCATACATTCAAGAATACCCCCTGCTGGCTAGCCATGAGAACGATTCCTTCTCCTAGGACCACTGTGACCGCGCTTCCGGCTGAGTTGCCGTTAGCGTGATACCCGGAGTACCCATTCCATGCTGTATTCCCGTTGCTATGGTAGGCGGAATAGCCATTCCAAGCCGTGTTGCCGTTAGCGTGGTAGGCGGAATAGCCGTTGTAAGCCGTGTTACCGTTACTGTGATAAGCGGAATATCCATTCCAAGCTGTATTTCCGTTCGCATGGTAGATGCTGCTCATAAGGCTGCTCCTATAATGGTGAGGCGTGTGCTGCCACGGCGTGCTATATACGACGTTGATGCCCAACGGCGAGGTGAGGGGCGCGAGCCTGCTTGCGGGCGAAGCGTCCAGCGCCGAAGGCGCGACCTCGACTGCGGTGTTAGGGGTGGGAGGTGACGAATGAAGGTGGCGTGCATGTTGGTACAGGACACCTACAAGCCTGGCGACCTACCGCCAGAGGGATATTTGGCCTGGCACGAATGGGCCGAGGTGCAGCGGAAGGCGGGCATCAAGCAAGTGCAGTGCGGGAAGTGCGGCCTTTGGCGGACACCGCAGGAACTGAGCGGCCAGACGATGCGATGGACGGCGCAGAGCCGAAAGGGGCCGGTGGAACAAACCGCGCCAGTGTGCAGCAAGTGCGCCACCCCTAAC
>JAEUNN010001213.1 GCA_016791085.1 Rhodocyclaceae bacterium
GTTGCGCGGCACCGCGGCCAATCCGGATACCGAACGCACCGTGGTCGATACCACGCGCTGCCCCTACCCGGGCGCCAAGGCCTTCGACGAAAGCGACGCGCCGTTTTTTCTGGGCCGCAAGGCCGAGGTCGGCGCGCTCGCGGCCGCGCTGGGCGTGCGCTCCTGGCTGGCCATCCGGGGCGCGTCCGGCGTAGGCAAAACGTCGCTGGTACGCGCCGGACTGTTTCCGCGCCTGCGCACCGGCTTCATCGCCGGCAGCGACGACTGGCCCCTGGAATATCTGGATCTGGCCGACGCCGACGGTCAGGCGCGCCTGCAGGCCCTGGCCGCCCAACCGCCGCAGGGCCTGCTGTGCGTCGACCACCTGGACGGCGTGCTGCACCAGGGGGCCGTGGAAGCGGCCCTCACCAGCCTCATGGCCGCGGCGGATGCCGGGTCCCTGCGCCTCATCCTGATCTGGCGGGCGGCACCGCTGGCGCTGCTGGCGGCCGCCGCGCGGGCGGCCTGGGAACGTGCGCGCGGCGCCGCCGTACGCGACCCCAAACACCCGGTCTACGATGGCCTGGCGGCGCTCAGTCTGCCGCCGCTGTGGGAGCGCCTGAATGCCGCCGGCGCGTGTTTCGACCTCGGACCCATGAACGAGTCCGAACGCAAGCCCATGCTGGAAAAATCCGCCGCACGCGCCGGCCGCGCGCTGGAACCGGGTCTTGCCGACCGCCTGCTCAAGGACGCCTGCCAGCCGGATTTTCAGTTGCCGCTGCTGGCGCTCGCCATGTTGCGCCTGTGGCAGCGCCAGGTGCGCTTCTTTCTGCGCAACGAAGATTACGAACGCAGCGAGGCGCGCAGTGACTCAGGCCCGGCCGCGGGCGGCATGGAGGGCCTGTTCGTGGAACAGCTGGCGGCGGCCTGCGCCGGCTTCGACGGCGCGCCGCTCGATGCCGCGCGC
The DNA here is from genome assembly GCA_016791085.1 of Rhodocyclaceae bacterium. Taxonomy (GTDB): domain Bacteria; phylum Pseudomonadota; class Gammaproteobacteria; order Burkholderiales; family Rhodocyclaceae; genus JAEUNM01. The sequence continues at coordinate 947 of JAEUNN010001213.1, forward strand.
GCCATGTTCATGCGCCTCGTGGACCAGAACGTCGCCGGCGAACTGGAACCGCATGCGCTCGAATGGGTGCAGGCAGCCAGCGCGCCGGTGCTGGCCGACCAGGGCGCGGACGTGGCCGAACGTCTGGTGCGCGCGGGCGTGCTGCGCGTCGCCAATACCGGCACCAGCGTGCAGCTCGACCTGGCGCACCGCCTGCCGGCCGGGGCCTGGCGCCGCTACCACGAATGGCGCACCGCGGCACCCTGGGCCAGCGACGCGCAGGTGTTGCTGTACTACCTGCGCATGTGGCTCAAGGCCGAGCGTGCCGACTCGGCGCTGTTATACCTCGATTACGCGGCGCTGCAAGCGTCCATGCAGCGCGCCCTGGCGCAGAACCCGCAGGTGTTTTCGGAACTGGAGCGCGCCTATGTCGAACGTTCCTTGCAGGTACGCCAATCGCGGCGGCGCGCGCGCCTGGGCTTGCTGTCCACGCTGGCGGTCATGGCCGGGCTGGCCGGCGTGGGCTGGTGGCAGGGGCACGCGGCGCGCACCGAAACCCTGGACGTCGAACGCATCGCGCGCCAGAACCAGCAGCTCGCCGCGGAAAAGGACAGCGACGCGGCCATCGCACGCAGCAACCTGAGTTATGCCGCCGCCAAGGCAGCCGAACTGGACGACGCGCTCAAAACCAACGACCATGCGCGCGCCCAACAGGCATTGGGCGCATTGCGCGACATCGCCAGCAAGACGGCGGTAAGTTCCACGATAGGCGGTGCCAGCCCATCGCGCGAACAGCGCGTGTACCTGCACATCCAGCGCGAAGACGACCGCAACGCGGCGCGGCGCCTGGCGGCGCGCCTGGCGCGCGAAGGCTATGCCGTGCAGGGCATACAGGTGGTGAGCGGCGCGACGCGCGGCGACATACGCTTCCGCCACGAAGACGAACAGGATGCCGAACGCGTGCGCGTGCTCGTCGAACGCTGGGCCAGCGAGCGCGGCACGCGCATGAACATCGCGCCCATGGACATTTCGTCCAATCCGCGCGCCCAGCCGGGGGTCATAGAAATCTGGCTGCCGCCGCTGCCGGCCGCGCCCAAATTGGATGACCGCGGGCAGTACGTAAGCCAGCAGCCCTGACCCGGCGCGCCGCGCGACTGCGCGTAAGGGTCTGGGCGCGGCGCCGGCTTCGCGCAGCAGCGGGCCGAACGGCCTCACTCATCGGGCAAGGCGTTCCGCCATTTTGCCGCCATCACGACATGCGGTCACGCATTGGCCGAAACTTCACTCAAGGATGCACCGCAGCGGCCGTTAGGGCTCGGACACTCGAATAACTGGCGAGACCGGGGCGAAGGAAGCGGTCGTGCAACAAAGCATACTACTGGTGGATGACAACCCACCCGCGATTCAACTCATGGGCCGCATGCTCGCCGATCATGGCGAACTGCGCTTTGCCACGAGCGGACCGGCCGCACTGGCGCTCATGCGCGGGGCGCCCCCCGACCTGGTGCTGCTGGATGCCGAAATGCCCGGCATGAGCGGCTTCGAGGTATGCACGGCCATGAAGTGCGAAGCCGATCTGGCGGACATCCCCATCATATTCGTGACCGGCCACGACAGCCCGGAATTCGAAGTCGCCGCGCTCGACATGGGGGCGGCGGATTTCATCGCCAAACCCGTGCATGAACCATTGCTGCGTGCGCGCGTGCGCACCCAGTTGCGCCTCAAAACCCTTGCCGACGAATTGCGCCGCGTGGCCGCACAGGACGACCTGACCGGCACGGCCAACCGGCGCGGCTTCGAGCGCGCACTGGAGCGCGAGTGGCGGCGCAGCCAGCGCACCGGCGAGCCGCTCAGCCTGATGATCATAGACGTAGACCATTTCAAGCTGTACAACGACCACTATGGCCACGTGGCCGGCGACGCCGCGCTAAGTGCCGTAGCCGGCGTG
>JAEUNN010000065.1 GCA_016791085.1 Rhodocyclaceae bacterium
CGCTTGCGCCTGCTGGTCTGGCTGGCCTGCGCGGCCGCCGCGCCGGCATGGGCCGACCTTCCCCAGCCCGGCGAACCGCGCTTCAAAGTAAGCGGCTTCGAGGTCGAGGGTGACAATCCTCTGTCCGGTGAGGAAGTGACCGGGCTGCTGGCGCCCTATACCGGCGATGCGGTGGGTCTGGGCGGACTGCAGGCGGCCGCCAATTCGCTGGAAAACGCCCTGCGCGAAGCCGGCTATGCGTTCCACCGCGTCACGCTGCCGCCGCAGGAATCGACCGGCGTGATCAAACTGCGCATCGTGAGCTTCAAACTGGGCAAAGTTGCGGTGACCGGCAACCAGCACTATTCGAGCGAAAACGTGCTGGCCTCGCTGCCCGAACTGCGCGCCGACACCACCCCCAATACGCGCCGCCTTGCGCGCGGTCTCGCGCTTGCCAACGATCACCCCGGCAAGCAGTTGAATCTGGTCATGAAGGAATCCGAACGGCCGGACAGCATAGACGCCACGGTGGAAGTCAAGGACCGGCCGCCGCTGCAGGTGTTCGCATCGGCCGCCAATACCGGCACGCGCCCGACCGGCTGGTGGCGCACTTCACTGGGCGCGCACTACGGCAATCTGTTCGGCCGCGACCACTCGGTGTCGGTAGGCTATACGACTTCGCCCGATCACTTCAGCGACGTGAAGCAGTACGGCGCTTCGTACGTCATGCCGATATATGGCTGGGGCAGTTCGCTCACCTTGTTGGCGAGCCGCTCCAACGTGAATTCCGGCAGCGTGGCCGACGTGGTGCAGGTGACCGGGCGCGGTCGTGTCGTGGCTGCCTATTACAATCAGTACCTCGCGCCTGTAGGCGCATACGGGCACCAGGTGCGCATCGGGCTGGAAGACAAGCTGTTCGAAACCAACCTGAGTTTCGCCGGCACGCCGCTCCCCGGCGGCGACGTGCGCAGCCGGCCGCTCAGCTTGCGCTACGAGGCAAAACTCGAGCGCGTGCGCGCCACGCTGGGGTTCAATGTCGAATATGCGCGCAATGTCGCGAGCGGCTCGCGCAACGACGCGCAGGCGTATGCGGCCGCAACCGGCCGTGTCGGCACCTCGGAACATTGGCATGCGCTGCGTTACGGCGCCGACTACCTGGCGCAATTTGCCGGCAACTGGCTGGCGTCCGTGCGCTTCCGCGGCCAATATGCGGACAAGCCGCTGATACCCGGCGAACAATTCGGGCTGGGCGGCGCGAATTCGGTGCGCGGTTTCGAAGAGCGCGAATTGAGCGGCGACCGCGGCAATTCGATCAACCTCGAGGCGAATACGCCGCCGCTCGCGGAAAATTTGCGCCTGGCGGCTTTTTTCGATGCCGGCCAGATGGCCATCGTGAATCCGACCACCTTGCAGCAGGCCAGTCAGAGCATCACCAGCGCGGGCGCCGGCTTGCGCTGGCGCTGGCGCGAACAGATGTCGCTCAGCATGGACGCCGCCCATGTGTTTCGCGCGCGCGAGGCGCCGCAAACCAATGACGGCGACTCGAAACTGCACGTATCGCTGTTTTACCGCTTCTGATTGCGCAGGGCGGCCGCGGCCGGGACGCCGCGGCTGCTTTCCCCGCGGCTCGTTTCCTCGCTCATTTCCCGCTCATTCTTCATCTTCGTGCTCAGCGCCGCACTGACTGGCGGCGAGCGGTAAGGCGCGCAGGTCCGAACCCACGGCCACAATACCGGCCTCCAGCACGCGCGCGGTAATGCCGCCATGGCCGCGCATGGCGTTATAGCCGCCCGGACCCAGCGCTTCTTCCATGCGCGAGCACGGCTGGCACAGCCCGCTCCATTCCAGCAGCGCTTCGCCGACCTGAAAGCGGCGGCCTTTCAAAGCCAGCAGATTGATGCCGGATATGACCAGATTGCGGCGCAGCAGGCCCGGATCGATGCTGCCGCGGCCCAGCATGGCGGCCACGGCGGCGATGTGTTCGGCCTGGATCAGCGTGACCTGGCGCGCGCCCTGCACGGAAAAATGGCGGTCGCCGGCCAGGCCGCCCGGACGTGCTTCGACGGTTGCGACGGCATCCGGGGCGGCGCGCCGCGCCGGCCGCAGGCCTATCCATTCGACGCGGCCGGCCTGCGGCAAGGTCGCGAGCAGGTGGGCGAGGGTTCCCAGCATGGACGCTGTTGCGGGCGCGGGCGGCTGTCAGTGCAGGTGGGCGGGCGGCTGGACCTCGTCCTCGGGCAGTTCCGCATGCACGGGCTGGCCTTCCGGATCGGGGTAGAGCGGTGCGCCGCACTCGTCGCAATACTCCATGGGCATGCGGTCTTCCAGCACCAGTATGTCGCTCACGCCGCATTTGTGCAGGACGGTTTCGATTTCGCCCAGCACGTCGGTTTCTTCGTCCTCGGCACCCAGCAGCGCCCACACCACGCCGTGTACGACCTCGTTGGCGTCGCCCAGCGTGAAGCCGATGCGGTATTCCTCGAGCCGCTTGTCGTAGAACGGGGCGATCACGGCGCGCAGGCGATCGGCCTTGACGTTGAGCACGGTTTCCAGAAACGACACCGACGCGGCCAGCGAGTAAGGACGCGATGCGCGGTCGGCCTCGCGGCAGGCGGCGTGATAGGCGTTGGGCAGCAGCACCTCTACCGCGCAGGCCGGCAGGAGCGGCACGAGCACCCCGCCGCCCTGGCTGCGCCACTGGTTGCCGGCGTGTTCGCGCGAACCGTCGGTTTCCTGCCAGCGCATGAGCGGCGTGCCGCGCGGGGCTGCCACGACGCCGATCAGGTAGCGCGTGTCGGACAGGAAGTTGGTGGTTTGCGGCAATTCGGAAGTGTCCACGGCGGCCGGGTCGCGGCCGAACAAGCCGGCCGTGAGGCGCTCGCGCAACTGGCGCGTTTCGGAATAGCCGCGCGGCAGCTGGTCCGGGCTGAACAGGAAATTCGCCAGTTCGATTTTGGTGCCGGCCGCGAATACATGGGCGCCCAGCTGCACCTTGAGCGTTTGCACCACGCTGCCGGAAATTACGTCGGCCGGAATCGAAAAGCGCGACCACGCGAGCAGCGGCGCCGCGAACAGCAACACGTCGTAGGTGTCGCCGTCATCGCCGTGATGGCCGCACTCGGCGCCGGCTTCGATGAAATCCGCCAGTTCGTCATAGGCGCGCGCGTCGTCGCGCCAGAGCTGGTCCAGCGCGGCATTGAGCGCATCTTCGTTGGATGCGGCGAGCAGCCGGTCGACCAGCGTGGCAAGATGCGCACTCCAGTATTCGTCTTCCACCCGGCTTGCCGACTGGGCCAGGCCCAATGCCAGCTTGGTTAACTGTTCTGCGTCGCGCGTAAGCCCGCCGCGACGCGCAAAGCGTGTACGTTTCATCTGTTATGACCTCTGGTGGGGCGGGCATTTTATCAGCCGCGCGTGTTTCCCGGCCGGCGCCGGCCAGAAATGCGTGCGTGCGAGAACATGAACGTGCCTAGCGCGGGCAGGCCGAATGCCGTGGCGATGGCCAGGCCGACCAGCGGAACCATCCACAATTCGGACCAATGTTCGATGCGCGCTTCGCGTTCCCGGCCCGGAAAATACAGCACCACCACGCTGTCTCCAACCGCGAATTCCGGGGCGGATCCGGCGCGCCCGAGAATTTCCACGCTTTGCCCGCCGGCACCCGTAAAGCGTACATGCGGGGTCAGATAGTGGGTGCCGCTGCGGCGGCCGTCGGAAGTCCAGGTCGAGGTGAGCTCGGTAACTTCGCCCTGGCTGCGGCTGCCCTGGGCGTACAGGCGTAGCGCGGGCCAGCCGGAAATCGCCAGCGTGAGCAAACCGCCGGCGGCGATCAGGCTGAACACCGTGGCGCCCATTTGCGCCACGTCGGCGCCGCGGTCCATGGCGCGCGCGAGCGCCGACGCACCCAGCCACAACAGTCCGAAACCGCCCAGCATGATGGGCCCTATCCACATTTGAGTGAAATCGGCGATCAGTACGGCGTCCGGCTCGTCCGGCAGCAGCCAGA
>JAEUNN010000089.1 GCA_016791085.1 Rhodocyclaceae bacterium
ACTGTCGCCCGCGACCATACGCAATGTCATGGCCGACCTCGAGGACATGGGCTTCATCGCCAGTCCGCATACGTCTGCCGGGCGCGTGCCGACACCTTTGGGCTATCGCCTGTTCGTCGATACCATGCTCACGGTACGGCCTCTGGCCACGGCCCAGGTGCAGGAACTGGAAGGCCAGTTGCAACCGGCCGATCCCCAGCGCCTGATCAACCAGGCCTCCAGCCTGCTGTCCGATCTGACCCACTTTGCCGGCATCGTCGTGGCCCCGCGCCACAGATTGCCGCGCATACGGCAGATCGAATTTCTCAGCCTGTCGGAAAAGCGCATATTGCTGATACTGGTCACGGCCGACGGCGACGTGCAGAACCGCATCCTTTTTACCGAGCGCAACTATTCCCCGGCTGAGCTCGTGCAGGCCGCAAATTTCCTGAACCAGCATTGCGCCGGGCTGGATTTCATAGAAATCCGCACGCGGCTCAACGACGACCTGCGCCAGTTGCGCAGCGACATGACCGATCTCATGAATGCCGCCATTTCCGCCGGCAGCGACGCGATGAACGAAATGGCCACGCGCTACGCCATTTCCGGCGAGAAAAACCTGCTCGACGTGGAGGAGCTTTCGTCCAACATGCGGCGCCTGCGCGAACTGTTCGCGCTGTTCGAACAGCGTACCGCGCTGATCCAGTTGCTCGAACTGTCCAATCGCGCCGACGGCGTACAGATTTTCATCGGCGGCGAATCCGGCATCGCCTCGCTGGACGAATGCAGCGTCGTCACGGCACCGTATGAAGTGGGCGGCGTCGTGGTCGGCTCGGTGGGCGTGATCGGCCCTACCCGCATGGCTTACGAGCGCGTCATTCCGATCGTGGACATCACGGCGAAATTGCTGTCCAGTGCGCTTTCCCAGCACTGAGTGCGGCACGCTCTGAAATCCTGCCGCCCGGGCGCGCCGGCGCCCTTCTTTCGTCCAACCTGAACTTAGCCATGTCCCGCTATTCGCACGAACCCGACTACAAGCACGGCAGCCCCACCCGCACCGGCGTATTGCTGGTGAATCTCGGCACCCCCTCGGCGCCTACGGCACCGGCACTGCGCAAATATTTGCAGGAATTTTTATCCGACCCGCGCGTGGTCGAAATTCCTCGCGCCCTGTGGCTCCCCATTTTGTATGGACCGATACTTAGCCTGCGCCCGGCCAAATCCGCGGCCAAATACGCAAAAGTATGGACTGACGAAGGTTCGCCGCTGGCGGTCCATACCGCCCGCCAAGCCAAGCTGCTGCGCGGACTCCTGGGCCGCCAGGGGTACCCGGACCTGCAGGTGGCATGGGCCATGCGTTACGGGGAACCAGGTATTGCTCCCGAACTGGACAAACTGCGCGCGGCCGGCTGCACGCGCATACTCGTGTTGCCGCTGTATCCGCAATATGCCGCCTGCACCGTGGCCAGCGCGCTGGACGCGGTAAGCGCGTGCCAGCGGCGCTGGCGCAACCAGCCGGAACTCCGCCTGGTGCGCGCCTTCTGCGACGACGCCGGCTATATCGCCGCGCTCGAAGCATCGGTGCGCGAACACTGGATGGCGCACGGCAAGCCGCAGAAACTGGTGATTTCCTTTCACGGCATACCGCGCCTGCAATTCGAGCGCGGCGACCCTTACCATTGCGAGTGTCAAAAGACCGCGCGTCTGCTGGCCGAACGCCTGGGACTGACGGCGGACGACTATATCGTGACCTTCCAGTCGCGCTTCGGGCGCGCCCAATGGCTGCAGCCTTATACGCAGGCCAGCGTGGAACAGCTCGCGCGCCAGGGTGTGACGCGGGTGGACGTCATTTGCCCGGGATTTCCGGCTGACTGCCTGGAAACGCTGGAAGAAATCGGTCTGGAAGTGCGCGCCGCGTTTCTGGCTGCGGGCGGCAAAGAATTCCGCTATATCGCCGCGCTCAACGAGCGGCCGGATTTTATCGCCGCGCTGGCCGCCATCGCCCGCCGCCACATGGGCGACTGGCTGGATGCCGCAGCCCCTCGTGCGCGGGGCAATGACGCAGCGGAACTGGAACTGCAGGCTTTGCGTGCGCGCGCCCTGGGGGCCAAAGCCTGATCGGCACGCTAGCTGCCGCTAAGCCTCGCGCCCACCCATGCACGGTATTGCATAGGCAAGGCCGGGCAAAAAAAACGGCGCCTGGCAAATACCGGGCGCTCGCTCAGAATTTCTTGCGATCGATCGGGGCAAACAGGGGGGCCAACCTGCATGCCGCCATCGAACAGACCGTTACAACGGACGATCTCACTCCGCTTCGGCACCGGCGGCGGGCTTGCGCTTGCGCGTGCGCCCGCGGCGTGCGGCACCGGGATCAAAGGTACCCTCGAGTTTCTTCAATGCTTCCTTACGCGCCTTGAGCGCCATTTTGAATGCGGTGTCCTCGCCGTATTTGTTCACGGAGAATTTGACACGTTTGCGCTTGCCGTCCGGCAGGGGCCACGACGCCACCCAGAACCAGCGCTGCTTGTCTTCCGGCAGATCGCGCGTTTCCGAGGCGCAGTAGCGGCACACGCCGACGACACCGCTCTTGTTGTTCTTTTTGACGATATTCGAATATTCGCGCAACGAGAACGGGGGGTACTTCTCGATGATCTCGTCGCGGAACGCCTTAGCCGCGTTGAACGACTTTTGCTTGCCGCCGAACACCCCATCGCTGAAATGCTTGCGATGAATAGTGCCACGGCGCTGTATCGTCACGAGCCAGCCATGCGTGCGGCTGGCCTCATTATCTACACGGCTGATTCCATATACTGACTTCTTGGCCAACATCATCTCCTTCGGTTGCGTGCCGTAAGCCGGCACTCGCTGTTACGATTTCCGGCCTGAGATTCCTACCTTTGCGGTAAAAAACCTCGCTGTGTCACACACATAACTGAGCCGACCGACCCATTTTATGAAACATGTGTGAAAAATGCGACCGAAACTTCGCCTGAACGCACAACGCAGCGTGATTCTTGCCACGAGAAGGTCCAAATCCATCTCGCGATATCCCGATGCCACAAGGGATTCAGGGCGACAAGGGTTCAATCGACCGCGCGGAAAAAATCTTTAGTGCCGATGCAACACCTGCCGTGCGGCGCCGCCTGCGCGAGCGGCAGGAGCATGAATCAAGCTGAAATGCGGGGAAAGTCAGGCGCTGCAAGCGTGGGCGGCGAGTCGATCCGCAAGGGGGGACGAAGCGCAAGCAGCGGCCGGCAAGAAAATCAGGCGCCGGCGCGCAGGGCCGGCGGGGGGCGCCGGTCTTGTGCACTACAACATGAAAGTTTGGGGCTTAGCGGTGATTTGGCGTTTCCATGGGGACAAGTTCGAAATCTAGCGCAAGTTCCTTTCCCTCCACAGGCTTGGGAATATCGACCTCCGGTCCATATTTCGCAAGTTCCTGCGCGGCGGTCGCGAAGCGCCGCACAACGGAAGACACCAGCTGCTGGCGGAACCGGTCCAGACACTCTTCAGACGCGATATCCAGCGCCGCCGGACTGATTTCCAGCAGCACCACCGTGCTGCGCGTGATTACCGTGGCAACCCGCGGCGTCTTACCCTGATCCAGGTAACTTAGCTCGCCGATCAGTTCGTTCGGACCGACCATTGCCACGCGGTGCCCGTTTATGGCGACTTCGGCCTTGCCCTCGACAATAAGGCCGAAGCGGGTTTCGGTCTCTCCTTCGCGCATGATCACGCTGTCGGGGTCATAGCGCTTCCAGACCGAAAAACGCAGCACCTCCCAGATTTCGACATCTTCGAACTCGAGGAAAAACGCCATCTTGCGCAGGATGGAAAAACGCGAGGTATCCACCGCGACGTAATTTTCATCGAGTATCTTGAAGCGCACCGACGACAATTCCTTGGCGAATTCGGCGCCGTTGCGGTAACGCGAATACAAGTCCTTTTCCAGCGCTTTGCGGATGATGGCATCCATGGCCTCCGGCACGTCCGGATTGAAATGCGAGGCGGACGGCGGATCGGCATTGATGATGCGGTATATGAGCTGGGCCGGGTGCTTGGCGCGGAACGGCAGGCGGCCGGTCATCAGGTGGAACAGCACGACGCCCAGCGAATACAGATCGGTTTTCTGGTTCAGGGGATAGCCCTTGATCTGCTCCGGCGACATGTAGGCCGGCGACCCCACCCCCATGATGAAGGTGGATTCCTGCGCCACCTCGCGGCCGACATTCATGGCCAGGCCGAAATCGGTAATCTTGACCAGATCGTTCTCGCCGATCAATATGTTGGCCGGCTTGATGTCGCGGTGGATGATGCCCTGGCGATACGCGTAGTCGAGCGCCAGGCAGCACTTGAATACCATGCCGACCACGACATGTACCGGCAGCAGCTTGTCGAACGTACAAAATTCGTCAAGCGCGCGGCCGTCGATATACTCCATGACCAGGTAGGCCCGGTCGTCCTCCACCGCCGCATCGTAAATATGGATGATGTTGGGGTGATCCAGGCGCTTGGCCACCTGCGCCTCGGTCATGAACAGCTTTTTCATGCGCCGCGACCACTTGCCCTCGTCCTTGTTGCTGTCGCCGAAGCTCACAACCTTGACCGCGACGGGTTCGGTGCGGTCCGGATCGTCGCAAAGGTACACGATGGCCGTGGCCCCCTTGCCCAATTCACGGATCACGCGGTATTTGCCGATCTTTTCAGGTAATGCCATGTTTCGGAAGACCCCGACAGAGCCATTGGATACGCCCATTTTTGAATAATACTCTTGAAACGCGAGGTTTCACCCCCAACTGCAGGGGGTTTTCTTTGGGAGCTCATAGATGGCCGACGAAACGCAAGGAAGTGCCGGCGCGACCGCACCGCAGACCGAAGCCGACATCATGCCTAGTCTGCAGGAGGCGTTGCGCATTGCGGAACTCAAGGCAGCCGAACACCACGATGCCTGGCTGCGCGCCAAGGCAGAAACCGAAAACGTGCGCCGGCGCGGGCAGGACGAAGCCGCCAAGGCGTCGAAATTCGCCGTGGAAAAATTCGTGAAGGCTCTGATACCCGTGCGGGACAGCCTGGAAGCCGCCCTGACTGCCGAGGGCAGCGCCGCCGACGCCTTGCGCAATGGCGTGGAACTGACCCTCAAACAACTGGACCAGGCTTTCGCGGGCGCCGGAATTATCGTGATCGACCCGCTCGAGCAGAAATTCGACCCGCACCAGCACCAGGCGATCAGCATGGTGGAAGCCGACGGCGAGCCGAATCGCGTCGTGACCGTATTGCAGAAGGGCTATCTGCTGCATGAGCGCACCGTACGGCCGGCGCTGGTCATCGTATCCAGGGCGCGCAGCGCGCCTGCGGCGACTGCCCCGAACGCGGCCGAACCGGGCGCACCCACGACCGCCGGCAGCGCGGCGCCGCCGCCCGCGAACGAATGAACATGGCGCCGGCAAATTGAAGCGCAGCGCGCTTGATACGGCAGCGATCACCCCCAGATAAAACGCCAGGCCGGCATTGCCGGCACAGTACTCAGAAAGGACAAGCAATGGCCAAAATCATAGGTATAGACCTTGGGACGACCAATTCCTGCGTCGCCATCATGGAAGGCGGCAAGCCCAAAGTCATCGAAAACGCGGAAGGTGCGCGCACCACCCCGTCCATCGTGGCATACACGGAAGAAGGCGAAATTCTCGTCGGCGCGTCGGCCAAACGTCAGGCCGTCACGAACGCGCGCAACACCCTGTTCGCGGTGAAGCGCCTGATCGGCCGCCGTTTCGAAGAAAAGGAAGTGCAGAAGGACATCGGCCTGATGCCCTACAAGATACTCAAGGCCGACAACGGCGACGCCTGGGTCGAGGTGCGCGGCAAAAAAATCGCGCCGCCGCAGGTATCGGCCGAAGTGCTGCGCAAAATGAAAAAGACCGCCGAAGATTACCTGGGCGAAGAAGTCACGGAAGCCGTCATTACCGTGCCTGCCTATTTCAATGACAGCCAGCGCCAGGCCACCAAGGACGCCGGCCGCATCGCCGGCCTGGAAGTGAAGCGCATCATCAACGAGCCGACCGCCGCCGCGCTCGCTTTCGGTCTGGACAAGAAGCCGGGCGACTCGAAAGTTGCCGTATTCGACCTGGGCGGCGGCACCTTCGACATATCCATCATCGAAATTGCCGACGTCGATGGCGAACACCAGTTCGAAGTGCTGGCCACCAATGGTGACACTTTCCTGGGCGGCGAGGATTTCGACCAGCGCCTGATCGATTACGTGATCGGCGAATTCAAGAAGGAACAGGGCGTCGACCTGTCCAAGGACGTGCTCGCGCTGCAGCGCCTCAAGGAAGCCTGCGAAAAGGCCAAGATCGAGCTTTCGTCCAGCCAGCAGACCGAAATCAATCTGCCCTACATCACGGCCGACGCGACCGGACCGAAACACCTCGCGATCAAAATCACGCGCGCCAAATTCGAGTCCCTGGTCGAAGAACTGATCGAACGCACCATGGAACCTTGCCGCATCGCGATCAAGGATTCCGGCGTCAAGGTCGGCCAGATCGACGACGTGATCCTGGTCGGCGGCATGACACGCATGCCCAAGGTACAGGAAAAGGTGCGCGAATTTTTCGGTCGCGAACCGCGCAAGGACGTGAACCCCGACGAAGCCGTGGCAGTCGGCGCCTCCATCCAGGGCGGCGTGCTCAAGGGTGACGTGAAGGACGTGCTGCTGCTCGACGTGACGCCGCTGTCCCTGGGTATCGAAACCCTGGGCGGGGTCATGACCAAAATGATCCAGAAGAACACCACCATCCCGACCAAATTCAGCCAGGTGTTCTCGACCGCCGACGACAATCAGCCGGCCGTCACCATCAAGGTGTTCCAGGGCGAGCGCGAAATGGCCAGCGGCAACAAAATGCTGGGCGAATTCAATCTGGAAGGCATCGCGCCGGCGCCGCGCGGCATGCCGCAGATCGAGGTCACGTTCGATATCGACGCCAACGGCATCCTGCACGTATCGGCGCGCGACAAGGGCACCGGCAAGGAAAACAAGATCACCATCAAAGCCAATTCCGGCCTCACCGAAGCGGAAATCCAGGCCATGGTCAAGGATGCCGAGGCGCATGCCGATGAAGACCGCAAGGCGCACGAACTGGCCGATGCGCGCAACCAGGCCGACGCCATGATACACAGCGTCAAAAAGGCCCTGGGCGAATTCGGCGACAAGGTCGAGGCGGACGAAAAGGCCAAGATCGAGGCCGCGATCAAGGACACCGAAGATGCCGCGCGCGGCACCGACAAGGACGACATCGACGCCAAGGTGCAGGCGCTCATGAACGCCAGCCAGAAGCTGGGCGAGCGCATTTACGCTCAGCAGCAGGCGAGCGCGGGAGCCGGGGCGGGTGCACAACAGGCCAGCCCCGGAGGCGGCGCCGCATCCGGCAAAAAAGACGATGGCGATGTCGTCGACGCCGAATTTACCGAGGTGAAAGACAAGAAGTAAGCCATCCAGCCCGCAATGCCGGCGGCCCCTGCCGCCGGCATTGCCATTGACGGACCTGCCCGACAGAAACCATGGCCAAACGCGACTTTTACGAAATCCTGGGCGTGAACCGCGACGCATCCGAGGACGAAATCAAAAAGGCCTGGCGCAAGCTGGCCCAAAAACTCCATCCGGACCGCAACCCGGACGACAAATCCGCCGAAGGGAAATTCAAGGAAGCCAAGGAGGCCTACGAAATCCTGTCCGACGGCGAAAAGCGCGCGGCGTACGACCAGTACGGTCACGCCGGCGTAGACCCCAATGCCGGCGCAGGGGGCGGGCCGTTCCAGGGCAACAATTTCGGCAATTTTGCCGACGCCTTCGGCGACATATTCGGCGACCTGTTCGG
>JAEUNN010000096.1 GCA_016791085.1 Rhodocyclaceae bacterium
CTCAAACCTGCTTGTTCTGTTTCACGTCCCAGCCCATTCTGACTGCCGCGTTCAGCGCGCCGTCGGCTTTCTGATCCTTGTAGTCGATGGAAATTTTCGAAAACGCCACGCTTACCTGTTCGATCGGCAGTTGGCGTGCACCGGAGTCGGCCACATGGCAACCGGTGATGAGGCAATCGTCTATGGTCACGATCAGGTATTCGTGCTGATCCCGGCCCTGTTTGCGGTTGTACAGTTTGATCTGCTTGATGTGCGTGCCGTTGGCGCAGGCCAGCATGAGTAGCGGCGAAGCCTTGTCGTAGTGGTGCACGAAAATCAGGTCGCGGAAACTGACCTTGCCCGCGCCCAGACCGCCGCCGTGCGACGCCGTGCTGGGATTGACCGCACCCCAGTGCCAGCTGATCACGTCTATTTCGTCCTTGTGCTTGTGGTCGTGCGATTCGCCCTTGATGCCTTCCATCTTGATGAATGTGTCGATCGCCATGTCTGGACCTCCTTATGAATTGCGTCGGGGCCGGGGAGGGCGCCGGTTCGCCTTGCCGCCCCCCGTGATCACGCGGCAGGCGCGACGGGCATGCGGCCGTTGCGCCGCGCCGAACAGCGCGCGGCCGGCGCCGGCCAGCCTGCGCGGGCGCTTAAGTCATATTGCATCATGGCACGCCGCCTGTCGGACGGCTTGCATGTGCAGCGCCGAATTTGTCACGCGCAGCAGCTTGCGGTTTTTGCGCGATACGTGCAGCCGCGCCCGCGCCGGCTTGCCCACCGCGCGGCGCGCGTGAGCCGGCCTGGCGCGGCCGGCGCGCGCCGGCCTCAGGCGGCGCGGGGCAGGAACAACAGCACGCGCAGGCCGCCCTCGCTGCGGTTGGAAAATTCCAGGCGCGCGCGGTGCAGGGCGGCGATGCGGCGCACGATGGACAGACCCAGGCCTACACCCGGCGCCTGTTGCGGTGCGAGCCGCATGAAGCGCTCGCCCAGGCGCGCCAGCTGTTCCGGCGCCACGCCGGGGCCGCCGTCCTCGACCATCAGTTTCATGTCCTGTGCGGCAAGTTCCAGCGTGACCGTGACGCGCGCGCCGCGCGGGCTGTAGCGTATGGCGTTATCGACCAGGTTGCGCGCCAGTATGCCGAGCAGTTCGGGTTGCGCCGCCAGGTGGCATTGTGGCGGCGCGGCGAGGTCCAGATCGACGCCGGCGGCCAGCGCCTGCGGCGCCAGTTCGGCGCATACCTCCTGCAACAGCGCGGCCGCGTCGGTGTCCTGCAACTGCGGCAGGGTGTGAGCTTCCAGCCGCGCCAGCGTGAGCAATTGTTCCACCAGGTGCGTCATGCGGCTTTGCGCGCGCAGGCATTTGTCCAGCGCGGCACGGCGCGCGGCGCCGTCCGGCGCAAGCTGGGCGGCCTGCACCTGCGCCTGCAAGGCGGCCAGCGGGGTGCGCAATTCGTGCGCGGCGTCGGCCGTGAAGCGGCGTTCGTTCTGCAGCGCCGCATCCACGCGCTCGAACAGTACGTTCAGCGCGGCCACCACCGAATCCAGTTCGCGCGGCGTGTCGGGCAATTCGAGCGCGGTCAGGCGGCGCGGCGTGCGCGCATCCACCGCGTCGGCAAGCCGCCGCAGCGGCGCCAGTGCGCGTCTGACCGCAACCGCCAGTATTACGGCCAGCACCGCGCTGCCGGCGGCGAGCGGCAGCAGCGCGTGGCGTGCCACTTCGTCGGCCAGTTCGTCGCGCACCGCGCGGTCCTGCGCGACGATGGCATGCATGTCCGTGTCGGCGCGCGATTCGGCATACAGCCGCCACTTGCGCCCCTCCCAGGTGACGTTGGCATAACCTTCGGCGGCGGTCGGCAGGGCCACATCGGGCGCGCCCCAGGATTTGATCTGCAGGTGCCGTGGCTCGTCGGGCGGCGAATGCCATACCTGGAACAGCAATTTTTCCTGGTACTTATGTACCGCGGTGCTGATTTCCGCGACGCCCGCGTCCGGCGCGCGCGCCGCCACGCCCAACAAGGTTTGCGCGAGCTGGGCCAGTTGCGCATCGAACAGTTCGTCGGCTTCGGTAAGCGCCTGCCACCAGGCCACGGTGGCGATCAGGCCGCCCCCGGCTATGAACAGCGACAGCACCAGCACCATGAGGCGCGCACTGAGCGAGCGCGGCCAGGGTACCCTCATGGCGTGCGCGCGGGCGCGCGCTCTATCGTGTAGCCCACGCCGCGCAGGGTGCGGATCAGGTCGCTGCCCAGCTTGCGGCGCAAATGGTGGATATGCACTTCTATGGTGTTGCTTTCCGCGCCGCCTTCCCAGCCGTACATGGCGGCTTCCAGCTGGCTGCGCGTGAGCACGCGGCCGGCCTGGGTCATGAGCGTTTCGAGCAGCGC
>JAEUNN010000098.1 GCA_016791085.1 Rhodocyclaceae bacterium
TCGAATATGCGTGTGGCAAGGGAACTCACGAACTCGCGGTCGTGCGATACGAACAGCAGCGTGCCGGGAAACTTTTCCAGCCCGCTGTTCAGGGATTCTATGGATTCCATGTCCAGGTGGTTGGTCGGTTCGTCCAGCACCAGCACATTGCATCGCAACAGCATGAGGCGGCCGAACAGCATGCGTCCTTGCTCGCCGCCGGAAATGACGCGCATCGGCTTTTTCACTTCGTCGCCGGAAAACAACAGGCGCCCGAGCGTGCCGCGGATGAGCGTTTCGACGTCGGCGCCGGCATAGCCGCCGGCGCGCACATAGCCGGCTATCCACTCGGTGAGCGGGGTGTCGGCGTCGAAATCGGCCGCGTGGTCCTGCGCGAAATAGCCGGGTTTGGCTTTTTCCGCCCATTTCACGCTGCCGCCCTGAGGGTTCAGTTCGCCCACCAGCAGGCGCGCCAGCGTGGTTTTGCCGGCGCCGTTGCCGCCTATGATGGCCACCCGCTCGCCGGCCGCGATGCTCGCGCTGAAATTGCGGATGACCGGCTTGCCGCTTTCGTAGCCGAAGCCCAGGCGTTCGATTTCGACCGCCTGGCGATGCAGTTTGTCGCGCTCGTCGTATTCGAAACGTATCCAGGGATATTGGCGCGAGGATGGCTTGACGTCTTCCACCTTGAGCTTGTCTATCTGTTTCATGCGGCTCGTGGCCTGGCGCGCCTTGGCCTTGTGGGCGCGGAAGCGGCGCACGAATTCTTCCAGGTCGGCGATGCGGTCCTTGGCCTTGGCGTTGGCGGCCATCTGGCGCTGCCGCGCCAGCGTGGACGCTTCCATGTAATCGTCGTAATCGCCGGGATACACGGTGAGCCGGCCGTAATCGAGGTCGGCCATGTGCGTGCATACCTGGTTCAGGAAGTGGCGGTCGTGCGAAATGATCACCATGGTGCTGGCGCGCTCGTTCAGCACGTGTTCCAGCCAGCGTATGGTGTTGATGTCGAGGTTGTTGGTGGGCTCGTCGAGCAGCAGGATGTCGGGGTCCGCAAACAGCGCCTGTGCCAGCAGCACGCGCAGTTTCCAGCCCGGCGCCACGGCGCGCATCGGTCCGTCGTGCTTGTCGGCGGCGATGCCCACGCCCAGCAGCAGTTCGCCAGCGCGCGCTTCGGCGGTGTAGCCGCCATATTCGGCATAGCGCGTTTCCAGTTCCGCGGCGTGCAGGTAATCTTGTTCGCTGGCTTCCGGGTTGGCGTAAATGGCGTCCTTTTCTTCGCGGCAGCGCCACATTTCGGCGTGCCCCATGAGCACCACGTCAAGTACCCGCAAGTCTTCGTAGGCGAACTGGTCCTGGCGCAGATAGGCCATGCGCTCGTTGGGGTCCAGCGATACATTGCCGGCCGAGGATTCGAGCTGGCCGGCAAGAATTTTCATGAGCGTCGACTTGCCGGCGCCATTGGCGCCGATCAGGCCATAGCGGAAGCCGTTGCCGAGCTTCACATTGACGTTTTCGAACAGGGGTTTGGCGCCAAATTGTATGGCGACGTTATTGGCGACTAGCATGCGCGGGGGCCGGGTGGTGCGGAAAGACGCCGCATTGTAGCCCGGCCGGGCTTGCCGGCGGCGCCGGCGGCAAGGCAAAATCCGCCGCGCGGCGAATCGCGCGATCGGTACGGGGATGGATATTCGGGTGCAGAAGGTCGAAACGCTGGGCCAGGTGTTTACGCCCGGCGAGGTGGTGCAGGCCATGCTTGCGTTGCGCAGGCGCGCCGGCCGCGTGCTCGAGCCGTCCTGCGGCGACGGCGCTTTTCTGCGCCATGTGCCGGCTGCGGTGGGGCTGGAACTGGACCCCGCGGTATGTCCGCCGGACGCGCTGAACCAGGATTTTTTCGCCTATCCGGTCAGCGAAAAATTCGACACCATCATCGGCAATCCGCCCTATGTGCGCTGGCAGGACATTCCGCCCGCCACGCGCGTTCTGCTGGATTGCGACCTGTTCGATGCGCGCAGCAACCTCTACCTGTTTTTCATCGAAAAATGCCTGCGCCACCTGGCGCCGGGCGGCGAACTCATATTCATCACGCCGCGCGACTTTCTCAAAAGCACCGGCGCCGTGCGCCTGAACCGGCGCCTGGTCGAACTGGGCAGCATCACGCACGCCATCGATCTGGGCGATGTGCCGCTATTTCGCGACGCGCTGCCCAATTGCCTGATCTGGCGTTTCGAACACGGCCATCATGGGCGCCGCACGCAGTACGCGGAAATATCCGTGAGCGGCGCGCGCCGCCCGCTGCAGGCGCTCGCCGCGCCGGATTGGGAGGAGCGCTGTTTCACCGAATTTTCCGGGCATCTGGCGTTTTTGCGCGGGCAATGGCAGCTTGCCGTGCGCGAACTGTTTTCGGTCAAGGTGGGCGCGGTGTCGGGCGATGACGCGATTTTCGCGGACGCACGCCACGGTACGCGCGATTTCGTCTGTTCGCGCACCGTGCAGGACGGCCGCACGCGCCGCATGATCTGGCAGCCCGAGGCGCCGCATGCGGCCCTGCTGCCGCATCGCGAGCGCCTGCTCGCGCGGCGCATCCGGCCGTTCGACGACAGCAACTGGTGGCTGTGGGGCCGCGGCTATCCCGACAACGGCCGCCCGCGCATATACGTGAATGCGCGCACGCGCGTGAAACGCCCGTTCTTCCTGCACGCCTGCCGGCATTTCGACGGCGCCGTGCTGGCGCTATTTCCGCACGACGAGACGGCCGATCTCGAAATTTTGTGCGGGCTGCTGAATGCGACCGATTGGGCCGGACTGGGATTCGTGTGCGACGGCCGCTTCCTGTTTACCCAGCGCAGTCTCGAGAACGCGCCACTGCCGGAGGCGTTCGCGCCGTTCCGGCCGCCCTGCGCGGCAAAATAGCCGCGGCAGCCCGGCGCGGCGCACTACGCTAGAATTGCAGTTCGCGCAGGCGGCCGCGGGCCCGGTCGAGAGCAGGTATCCGATCCGGTGTGGCCGCAGAAATCGCGCTGCGAAGGCGAGGGCGCAAGCTCTCGTTCCTACCCAAACACCCACCTGGCATGGGCGCGCCGGACCTGTCCCGCGCGTCACGATCCCGGTGACAAGCTGGACACGCGCCATGGTTCCGCAACTCAAAACCGCCCTGACCGGCCCGCTGCTCGAGCTCGAACACGCCTTTCTGACCAATTCGACGCGCATCGAACAATGGCTGCGCGGCAAGTGGCACGAACATACGCCGCCGTTCTATTGTTCGGTGGATTTGCGCAATGCCGGTTTCAAGCTGGCGCCCGTGGATACCAATCTGTTCCCGGGCGGCTTCAACAACCTGGCGCCGGCGGTGATGCCGCTGGCCGTGCAGGCCACCATGGCGGCGATCGAAAAGCTGTGCCCGGACGCGCGCAATGTGCTGCTGATTCCGGAAAACCACACGCGCAACCGCCACTACCTGCAGAACGTGGCGCGCCTTGCGTCCATCATGCGCCACGCCGGGCTCAACGTGCGCATCGGCAGTTTGCTGCCGGACTTGCGCGAACCGAACACGCTGGTGCTGGATAACGGCGAATCGCTGCTGCTCGAGCCGCTGCTGCGCACGCGCCACCGGCTCGGGCTGGCGGATTTCGATCCTTGCGCCATCCTGCTCAATAACGACTTGTCGGCCGGGGTGCCGCCGGTGCTGGAAAACCTGCACGAACAGGTCATCATGCCGCCGCTCCACGCCGGCTGGGCGACGCGGCGCAAATCGCGGCATTTTGCGGCTTATCAGACGGTGGCCGAAGAGTTGGCCGGCCTGTTGGGCATGGACCCCTGGCTCATCAATCCGGAATTCGGCGTGTGCGGCCAGATCGACTTTCAGGAGCGCTCGGGCGAAGAATGTCTGGCCGCCCAGGTCGATGATTTGCTCACCCGCATACGCCGCCGTTATTCCGACTATGGCGTGGAAGAAAAGCCTTTCGTGATCGTCAAGGCCGATGCCGGCACCTATGGCATGGGCATCATGACGGTGCATGACGCGTCCGAAGTCATAGGGCTCAATCGCAAGCAGCGCAACAAGATGGCGGTGGTCAAGGAAGGCCTGCGCGTGACCGAGGTCATCATCCAGGAAGGCGTGCACACCGTCGAAACCGTGGATGAAGGCGTGGCCGAGCCGGTGGTGTATATGATCGACCGCTACGTGGTGGGCGGTTTTTACCGCATCAACGCGAGCCGCGGCCGCGACGAAAACCTCAACGCGCCGGGCATGCACTTCAAGCCGCTGGCGTTCGAAATGCCGTGTTCGGTGCCCGACCATTGCTGCGCGCCGGATGCGCCGCCAAATCGCTTCTTTGCCTATGGCGTGGTGGCGCGGCTGGCGCTGTTGGCGGCCAGTCTGGAACTGGAAACCAGCCAGCCCATGGACGAACTGCTGGAGGCCGAAGCGCGTGGCTGAGCGGCTTGCGGCGCACGCGAGGGGCCGCGCGCAGGCGCGGGCAGGCGCCGGGAGCATGCCGTGCGCATAGCCTGCATACTCGATCCGCTGCCGCTGCTCAAGGCCTACAAGGACAGTTCGGTGGCCATGTTGCGCGAGGCGGCGCGGCGCGGCCATACGGTGTACGCCATCATGCGCGACGATCTGGCGGCGGTGCGCGGCACGATACGCGCGCGCGCGGTGCGGCTCGATCTGTTCGACGACAACCATGCCTGGTACGCCGAGCGTGAAAGCGCGGATTTCCGCCTGGCCGAATTCGACGCCGTGCTGATGCGGCAGGATCCGCCTTTCGATTTCGAATACATCACGGCGACCTGGCTGCTGGAGCGCGCGGTGGCCGAAGGCGCGCGCATATTCAACGACCCGCGCGCGCTGCGCGACCATTCGGAAAAAGTGTCCATCCTGGAATTTCCGGATCTGATTCCGCCCACCCTGGTGGCGCGCGCGGCCGATGTGCTCAACGCCTTCATAGACGAACACCGCGATTGCGTGGTGAAGCCGCTGGACGGCATGGGCGGCGCACGCATTTTTCGCGTGCGCGACGACGATCCCAACCGCAACGTGATTATCGAAACGCTGACCGGGGGCGGGGTTGCGACCATCATGGCGCAGCGCTTCGTGCCGGAAATCGCGGCCGGCGACAAGCGCATTTCCATCATCGACGGCGAGCCCATACCTTACAGTCTGGCGCGCATCCCCAAAGCCGGCGAAACGCGCGGCAATCTGGCTGCCGGCGGGCGCGGCGTGGCGCAATTGCTGTCGGCGCGCGACCGCGAAATCGCCGCGGCGCTCGGGCCTGTGCTCGCGCAGCGCGGTCTGCTGCTGGTCGGCATAGACGTGATCGGCGACTACCTGACCGAAATCAACGTGACCAGCCCCACCTGTTTCGTGGAAATCGCCGAACAGACCGGCTTCGATGTCGCGGCGCGCTTCATCGATGCGCTGGAAGCGCGGCTCGCCAGCTGAGGCGCGCGGCATGGACCGGGGGCGGCGCCGCTGCCTCAAAGCCGGTGCGGCAGGCGGGCTGGGCGCGGCGCTGCATCTGGCCGGGTGTGCGCGTAATCTGGCGCAGCGCGAAGAGTCTTTCGTATTCGGTACGCGCGTCGAGGTGCTGGTGTGGGGCCAACCGGCCGCCGCCGCGCGCGCGGCCCTGGCCGAGGTGCTGCGCGAATTCGACCGCCTGCACCATCTGTTGCACGCCTGGCAGCCGTCGGCACTGTTCGAGGTGAATCAGGCCATCGGCGCCGGCCGCACGGCGCAATGTCCGGCCGAAGTCGGCACGCTGCTCGCCGCCGCGGCCGTGCTGGCGCGGCGCGGCGATTATCTGTTCGATCCCGGCATCGGCCGCCTGATCGCGCTGTGGGGGTTCCAGGCCGACGAATTCAAACCCGTCCTGCCCGACGCGGCGGAACTGGCGCGCCTGGTACGCGCCCATCCTTCCATCGCCGATATCGCCATCAGCCCGGAGCACACGGAAATTCGCTGTGCCAAGCCGGAAGTGGCGCTCGATCTGGGCGGCTACGCCAAGGGCTATGCGCTGGATCGCGCCGCCGCCTTGTTGCGCGGCGCCGGCGTGCGCGATGCGCTGGTCAATATCGGCGGCAATATTTTGGCCCTGGGCAGCAAGGGCGGCACGCCCTGGCGCGTCGGGCTGCAACATCCGCGCCTGCCACAGCCCATGGCCAGCCTGGATTTGCGCGACGGCGAGGCGATAGGCACGTCGGGCGACTACCAGCGCTACTTTGAACTTGGCGGCCGCCGCTATTGCCACATTATCGATCCGCGCGACGGCATGCCGGTCATGCACACTCAGGCCGTGAGCGTGCTGGTCACGCTGCGCGAGGGCGCCGGCGCCCTGTCCGACGCTGCCAGCAAACCGCTCTTCGTGGCCGGCGCCGCGCCGTGGCGCGATTTGGCGCGCAGTTTGGGCGTCGATCACGCGCTGCGCGTGGATGCGGCCGGCAAAATTCAGCTCACGCAAACCATGGCAGAGCGCCTGCACTGGGAAATCGAGCGGCCGGCACTGGAGGTCGTGCAATGACGGAACGCGAAAACGCCGAAGTCGTCGCGCGCGGCGTCAGGCGCGCGCTGGCGCGCGCGGCGCTCCACCGTTGCGCCGAACTGGCGCGCCAGGATGCCGGCCGCCGGCGCGGCGAACGCGCGGCCTGGCGGCTATTTCTGCTGCTCGTGGCGGTCGCCGCGGCAATCCTGCTGTCCTGGGCCGTGCTGCACTGAGGCGGCCGGGCCGGGCGGCGCGCACAAATGCCGCGCGGCGGCGTTCCGGGCTAGAATCACGGGTTCGGGAGGCCAAATGATAGGCGTCTTTCTGCTTACGCACGGCAGCTATGGGGAGGCTCTCATTCAATGTGCATGCCACGTGCTGAACCGGCGTCCGCTGCAGCTTGCGCAACTGGGCGTGGCCGCGCAGGACGATCCGCTCGACCTGCTGCCCACCGCGCGGCGCTGGGCAGGCATGCTCGACGGCGGCCGAGGCGTATTGCTGCTTACCGATATTTTCGGCGCGACGCCCTCCAATCTTGCCATGAAGCTGGTCGATCACGGCAAAATGGAGTTGGTGGCCGGCGTCAATTTGCCCATGCTGCTGCGCGTGCTGACCTATCGCGAGCGGGAAGACGTGTCCGCCCTGGCGGCGCGGGCCGTGATGGGCGGTCGCGATGGTGTGTTGCATGTAAGATGAGGTAATCCATGCCCAGCGCGGAAGTCGAAATCATCAACAAACTGGGGCTGCATGCGCGCGCGTCGGCAAAACTGACGCAAATGGCAAGCAGCTTCGAGTCCGACGTGCTGTTGTCGCGCAACGGCCGCCGCGTCAATGCAAAAAGCATCATGGGGGTCATGATGCTGGCGGCAGCCAAAGGAGCGACGGTTACCGTGGAAACCGCCGGCAGCGATGCCGATGCGGCGCTTGCGGCGATTGTCGGCTTGATACACGACCGGTTCGGCGAACCCGAATAGTGGAGCGGCGATGAGTTTTGCGTTGCACGGCCAGGCGGTATCCCAGGGCATAGCCATAGGCCATGCACACCTGGTATCGCACGATACGCTGGAAGTGCCGCAATACCTGGTCACGCAGCGGCAGATCGAGGCCGAGGTGCAGCGCTTCGACTCGGCGGTCGCCGAGGTGCAGGACGAACTCAAGCAGATCAAGCAGGAAAGCCTGGCCGACGGTGCGCCCGGCGAGGTGTGCGCGATCATCGATCTGCATTCCATGGTGCTCGCCGATCCCATGTTGATCGACGAAACCCGCGACATGGTGCGCACCCGCCGCTGCAACGCGGAATGGGCGATGGTGCAGCAGATGGACCTGCTGGTCGAGCAGTTCGAGCAGATCGAAGATGCCTATCTGCGCGAGCGCAAGGCCGACATCGTGCAGGTCGTGGAGCGCGTGGTGAAAGTGCTCATGGGCCGCACCACACGCATCGCCGCGCGCAAGCGCACCGACAGCGACACCATCGTGGTGGCGCACGACCTGTCGCCGGCCGACACGATACAGTTCAAGGGCCGCCACATCGCGGCTTTCGTAACCGATCTGGGCGGGGCTACCTCGCATACCGCCATCGTCGCGCGCAGTCTGGCGATTCCGGCCGTGGTGGGCCTGCACCACGTGCGCGCGCTGGTGCGCGACGACGACCTGGTTATTGTCGATGGCGCGCGCGGCCTCATCATCGTGGACCCCGACGAGCGCGTGCTGGAGGAATACCGGCTGCGCCGCAGCGCGCTGGAACTCGAGCGCAACAAGCTCAAGCGCCTCATCAGCACGCCGTCGGCTACGCTGGACGGCGAGGACGTGAGCCTCGAAGCGAATATCGAATTGCCGGACGACGTGCGTGCGGCAGCCGAAATGGGCGCGCGCGGCATAGGCCTGTTCCGTACCGAATTCCTGTTCATGAACCGCGACACCTGGCCGTCGGAAGACGAACAGTTCGAGGCCTATCGCAGCGTGGTGCAGGCCATGCGCGGGCGTCCGGTCACCATACGTTCGCTCGACATCGGCGCCGATAAAACCCTGCGCGGCGTGCAGCGCATGGAACCCAACCCGGCGCTGGGTTTGCGCGCGATACGCTACTGCCTGTCGGAACCCCACATGTTTCTCGCCCAGCTGCGCGCCATCCTGCGCGCGGCGCATTACGGCGAAGTGCGGCTGCTACTGCCCATGCTCGCGCACACGCACGAAATCGAACAGTCCATGGTGCTGCTGCAAAAAGCCAAGGACCAGTTGCGCGCCAGCAAGCAGCCGTTTCCGGAGCGCATCAAGGTGGGCGGCATGATAGAAATTCCGGCCGCCGCGCTGGTCATGGCGCCGCTCCTGAAGCGCCTTAATTTCGTGTCGGTGGGCACCAACGACCTCATCCAATATACGCTTGCCATAGATCGCGCGGACGCCGCGGTGGCTTCGCTGTACGATCCGCTGCACCCGGCCGTGCTGCAACTGATCGCGCGCATCGTGCAAAGCGCCAAGCGCGTCGGCGTGCCGGTGTCGATATGCGGCGAAATGGCCGGCGAGGCGCGCTACACGCGGCTGCTGCTGGGCCTGGGGCTGCGCCAGCTGTCCATGCACCCGGGGCAGTTGCTGGAGGTCAAACAGGAAGTGCTGCGCTGTGACGTGTCCGAGGCCGCGATGCGCGTACAGCGCCTGTTGCGCCTGGACCATCCCGAGCGTGTGCGCGAACAGGTAGAACGCATGAACGCATCATGAGCGATTCCGATAACTCGAATAGCGTCGGCGCGGTGACGCCGCAGCGCGTCCGTTTCGGCGCGCCGATCCAGCTCAAAGGTGGCGCCGTGCTGCCGGATTTCGAACTGGTGTTCGAAACTTACGGCGAACTGAACGCGGCCCGCAGCAATGCCGTGCTGGTATGCCATGCGCTCGCCGGCTCGCATCACGTGGCCGGCTGGTATGCCGATCAGCCCGGCCATCTGGGTTGGTGGGACAACCTCGTCGGGCCCGGCAAGCCGCTCGACACGAACCGCTTTTTCGTGGTCGGCGTGAATAATCTGGGCGGCTGTTACGGCTCGACCGGTCCGGTCACGCCGAATCCCGCAAGCGGCAAGCCCTGGGGCGCCGATTTTCCCGTCATTACGGTCGAAGATTGGGTGGCTGCGCAGGCGCGGCTGGCCGACCACCTGGGCATAGACGTATGGGCCGCCGTGCTGGGCGGCAGCCTGGGCGGCATGCAGGCGCTGGAATGGACGCTGCAGTTTCCGCACCGCATCCGCCATGCCATGGTGATCGCCTCGACGCCCAAACTGACGGCGCAAAATATCGCCTTCAACGAGGTGGCCCGGCAGGCCATACTGACCGACCCGGATTTCCACGCCGGGCACTATTACGAACACCGCGCGGTGCCGCGCCGCGGCCTGCGGCTGGCGCGCATGGTGGGGCACATCACCTATCTGTCCGATAATCAGATGGACCAGAAGTTTGGCCGCCAGCTGCACGGCGGCAAACATCAGTTCAGCTATGAAGTGGATTTCGAGGTGGAATCCTACCTGCGTTATCAGGGCGACAAATTTTCGCGCTCGTTCGACGCCAATACCTACTTGCTGATTACCAAGGCGCTGGACTATTTCGACCCGGCGCTCGATTTCGGCGGCGACCTGAAGGCCGCGCTGGCGCGCGCGCAGGCGAATTTTTTCGTGGCGTCGTTCGACACCGACTGGCGCTTTCCGCCGCAACGCTCGCGCGAACTGGTGCATGCCCTGCTTGCCAACCGGCGCAACGTGACGTATGCGGAAATTGCCTGCACCGCGGGCCACGATTCCTTCCTGCTCGACGATGCGCACTATCACGCACTGATGCGCGCCTATTTTGAGAACATCAAGCTATGACGCATGCGCCGGAACGTTTCGATTTCGATGTCATCGCGGGCTGGATCCGTCCGGGTGAGCGCGTGCTCGACCTGGGCTGCGGCGACGGCAGCCTGTTGCGCCATCTGCGCGACACCAGGCAGGTACTCGGTTATGGCGTGGAACTTAGTCCGGCCAATGTGCTGGCCTGCGTGAAAATGGGCATCAACGTGCTGCAATCCGACCTGGAGCGCGGCTTGTCCGGCTTTGAAAGCGGCGGCTTCGACCACGTCATCATGTCGCTGTCGCTGCAGGCCGTGCATAACACCGAGCGCCTGTTGCGCGAAATGTTGCGCGTGGGCCGCGAGGCCGCGGTAAGTTTTCCGAATTTCGGCTATCACAGCCACCGTGCCGCGATTGCCGCGGGTCGCATGCCGGTATCGAAGGCCCTGCCTTATCGCTGGTACGACAGCCCCAATGTCCGCTTTTTCACCATCGCGGATTTCGAGGATTTGTGCGCCGCAATGAAAATCAGCATCCTGGAGTGCCACGCTTTCGATGAAAGCGCCATGCGGGTGCGCGACAATCCCAACCTGAACGCGAGTATCGCCCTGTACCGGCTGGGCCGCACGGCGCCGGCCGCCTGAACGCCGCGCCGGGTCTGCCGCGATCCGGCGCCGCCATTGCGGGCTTATAGCCCTGTCATGGCAACAGCGGTCCTGCCGGGGCCCTTTGCGGCGTCAGGGTCGTTCGGAGTGCCTTCGCCTATCCCCCCGATCGATTTGCAAGCATCAAGTTGGCATTGCTGCGACAAGTTGCACGCGGATGCCACAAAACACGTAATATGTCGCAGAATGCTTGAGTAAAATCAAAACTCTATAGCGGTTCCTGCAGGTAAATACTCAAAAAGCGCATATCCGCTGCCCGCAAGGCGGATCGTGCAAAGGGAGGCAGAACCGCCGGCGTGAGGGGTAACGCGACATGGTGAAACCGGTTTTGCCCTGCGGCACCTTGTGCCTGCGCTGCCATGTTGGCGAATGCCGTCGTAGTGGCGCATTGCAGCCACCGCGCGCCTGGCATATGCTCCAATGGTGGGCAGGATGAAGCAGGTGAAGCCGTCAGGGGCAAATTACCTTGCCGCGCGCGCGGCAGGTGCACGGCGTGTCCCGGCCTGGGCCGGCGTGCACGTGCTTGCTTGTGCACTTGCCTGTGCTTTCCCCCTTTCCAGCCACGCCAATCCGTCGGGCCCGCAGGTGCTGTCCGGCAGTGCGAGCTTCAGCACTCAGGGCAATACGCTCACGGTACGCAATAGCGCCGGGGCCATCCTCAACTGGCAGCAGTTCTCCATTGGTGCCGGTGAAATCACACGCTTTGTTCAGCCCTCGGCGGCGAGCAGCGTGCTCAACCGCGTGGTCGGGCAGAATCCCTCCCAGATACTTGGCCAGCTCAGTTCGAATGGCCGGGTATTCCTGATCAACCCCAACGGCATCGTGTTCGGCGCCGGCGCGCGCGTCGATACCGCCGGCCTGGTGGCGTCTTCGCTCAGCCTGTCGGACCAGGACTTTCTGGCTGGGCGCCTGCGCTTTGCCGGCGCCGATGGTGCCGGTGCGGTGCGCAATTTTGGCCGCATCGAAGCAGCCGGCGGACCTTTGTTGCTGATCGCGCCCGAGGTCGAGAACCACGGCCTAATCGTCAATTCCGGCGGCGAGGTGGTGCTGGCGGCGGGCAGTCGCGTCGAGGTGGCCGATCCGCACGAGCCCAATCTGCGCGTGGCCATAGAATCCGGCGGCAGCGCGGTCAATCTGGGCCAGGTGCTGGCGCCGGGCGGGGCTATCGGCATGTATGGCGCCCTGGCGCGCCAGGACGGCGTGCTCAGTGCCGACGGGGCCGAGCGTAACGCGGCCGGCCGCATCGTGCTGCGCGCGAGCCGCGAAGCACGCGTGGGGGGCAATTCGCGCACCAGCGCACGCGGCGGCGCTGAAGCCGGCGGCGGCAGCGTGAGCGTTACGGCGGCGCAGGTCGAAGTTGGCGCCGGCGCGCAGATCGACGTTTCGGGCGGCAGCGGCGGTGGCCAGATCAA
>JAEUNN010000114.1 GCA_016791085.1 Rhodocyclaceae bacterium
CCGCCATAGAAAATTTCGATTTCCGCACGGCTGAAGCGGAAGTGCGAAAGCTGTTTCCGCAATCGGCCACCTGCATGGAGTCCTGACAAGTGCCAGCCAGAAAAATACTGGTCGTCGATGACGAACCGACCAATCTTCAACTTATCAACTCCATACTTGGGCGCGACTACCGCCTGGTGTTTGCACGCAGCGGCGTGGAAGCGCTGCAGGCCGCCGAAAAGCACCGGCCGGCGCTCATTCTGTTAGACGTGTGCATGCCGGGCATGGACGGCTACGCCGTCTGCAGGACGCTCAAGGCGCAAGTGGACACCGCCGCCATACCGGTGATATTCGTGACCGCGTTGAGCGAGGACAGCGAAGAAAGCTGCGGCTTCGACGCCGGTGCGGTCGATTACATCACCAAGCCTTTCAGCCCGGCGGTGGTAAGCGCCCGGGTACGCACCCACCTGTCCCTGGTGCGCGCGAACGAACTGGCGCAAAGCCAGCGCGACGCCATCCACATGCTCGGGCGCGCGGGCCACTATAACGACACCGATACCGGCGTCCATGTCTGGCGCATGGCGGCTTTCGCGCGTGCCCTGGCAGAAGCCATAGGCTGGAGCCAGGAAGACGCGGAACAACTGGAACTTGCGGCGCCCATGCACGACATGGGCAAGATCGGCATTCCGCATACCATCCTGCGCAAGCCCGCGGCGCTGGATGCACAGGAGTGGGCGGTCATGAAAACCCATGCCCGCATCGGCCACGACATCCTGAGCACCGGCGAGGCGCCACTATTCAAACTGGCCGCGGAAGTCGCGCTGCGCCACCACGAAAAGTGGGACGGCAGCGGCTACCCGGACGGCCTGACCGGCACCGCCATACCGCAGTCGGCGCGCATCGTCGCGGTGGCGGACGTATTCGACGCCCTGTCCATGAAGCGGCCTTACAAGCCGGCCTGGCCACTGGCGCGCGTGCTCGATACGATCAAGGACGGCACAGGAAAGCATTTCGATCCCGAACTGGTCGAGGCGCTGGGCCGGCGCGTGACCTGTATCGTGGAATTGAAAGCCGAGTGGGACGAGCGCGAGGCGCAACTGGCCGCCAACGACCCCAGCATGGCCTGTTGCGCGTGAGGGCGAGGAAGGAGGCGCGCTACGCAGGGTGTGGCTGTCAGGAGGGGCGCCAGACTGGCTCGAAGCCGCGGCCGGCGCGACGCAATGCCGGTGGCCAGGCCGCTGCGCGCATGCGCGCCCGACTTGACGAATTTCCCAGGCGCCGGACCGGGGTGTTGCGCAGGCCGACCGGATGCCATGTGTTTCGTGCCGCGAACCCAGTAGTGGCTCGGGCCGCGCGCAGCGCCGCATGACGCAAGCGCCGGGGCGGTTGCCGCGGCGCTTGCGCAAGTAGCGCGCGCCCGGGCGGGCGCGCACCGGGTCAGGCGTGCTTGCGCGCCTTGCGCCGCAGGGCCCCGATGGCGGCGAGGCCCAGGCCCGCCAGAGCCGTCGTGGCGGGTTCGGGGATTACGCCCGTGCCGCGCTCGGTCAGGCCGCCGACCGCGTCGATTTCGTTGTCGCCGTCGCGCGTGATCGCGCCCGGACCACCCCAGGTGACCGACACGTAGCGGAAAGTTTGCGCGCTCGGCAACTGATACACCGCCACGAAGCCATCCGCGATATTCGGGTCGGCTGACCAGCCGTCGCCATACACATGCACCAGTTGTGCCTGCGTCCAGCCCGCGTCGGCCGCGTTCGGGTCATTGGACAACCAGGCCGTGTTTTCCAGAACTTCGCCCGGCACCGGATCGTGGTCGACGAACACGAATACGGCAACCTGATTGGCTTGCCCACCCAGGTCCCAAACTATGCCGGCGGAAGGAGCACCGCCCACGGCACCGTTGAAGGTGCCCTGCGCGCCGGTGTCCTGCACCCAGGCGAAATCGCGGCCGTTCGCGTTGGCAGCCGCCGAGCCGGAGCCGTCATAAGCACCCAGGATGGTCGGATTGGTTGCCGCGCCGAAGCCGTCGGCGCCTTTGACGTAAGTGCCGAGCCCGAAATTGGACGGATCGGACCATACGGAATTTTCTATGCAGGTAGTGTTGGGGTCTATGCCCAGCCCGACGAAAGTTCCGACGGTCGCACCGAATACCGGATTGCCAACCACGTCGGCATTGTTGGTGAGGCATGCTGCCTGGGCGGTACTGCCAAACGGAGCGGCGACCGCGGCGAGGACCGCGGCCAGAGTCAGGCTGGTGCGCAGCGTCTGCTTGACATGCGCATGGTTGCTGAACATTGGTTTTTCTCCTTGATGCGCCAAATAACGCCAGCACGATGCCGGCGCCGGAAAATGCCGCCGGCCGACCCGGCAAGCGGCATCCGTTCTTGCGGCCAGCAGAATTCATGCCAAACGGGCAACATCATGATTACGCAAGTGTAATTTGCGAGCCTGCCATGACGTTTTTCATTGTTTGTAAAATATTCCGACAGCAAGTCGGCGGACAGCCCTTGGGCGGCGCAGCGCAAGTCCACAGGCATGGGCGTCGCGGTGATAAAGCGGAGCCGTAGGGGGCGTTACACAGGTCACGATTAGTCGGCCAGGCGGGCGAGCGCGCGCCGGAACCAGGCTGAGGAGGTCGATCGCTTGAAGCGCGTGGATCGAACTTGCGGCTGGGCGGCGCGCAGTAAAAATTTCCGACACCAGGCCGGCCTTGCGCCGGACGAGGCACTGGCGCGCAGTGTGGGCGGCGAGCTGCCCGCTGCTTCGCGCTGCAAGCGCCAGTCTGCCGCAAGCGCGGGGCCGCAGCGATGCGCTGGTGCGGCGCGGCATGCCACGATCCGTGCGTTCTTAGTCTTTCGACGCGCGCGGAATGCGCCCGTTCATGCGCTCGCAAGCCGGCGCGGGTTTAGTAGCAGTAGCCAGGGCGCGGCACTCCGCTTCATGCGGCATCACGCCTTTATCGGGCCGTCCGCAGGCCTTGCCGCCGGCGCATCTGCCGGCATGCGCAGATTGCGCTTCCTGCGGCGCCGTGCCGGCCGCTCAATAGTTCTCGCGCATCTGGATAAGTTTGTCGCTGCCCTTATACACGCCGAATACCGCGCGTGCGCTCGGGTTCTGGTCGTAGCCGGTGCCTACCCAACGGCCCTGCAGCCAGGGCGCGGCGGCGCTGGTCGCCGTGGTTTGCAACGTGCCCGCACCTTGGGACGGACAGCTTGAGCCGGCGGAGGCGGCCAGGCCGGGCGTAACCAGTACGCTGCCGCTATTGCCGCTGCCGGGTTTCAACAGGCGCAGGCTGCCCTTGCCGGCGGCGAAGCGCCCGCCCGTGGCGGGTGCGGTGCGGCAGGCCGCGAGCGCGCCGGTGTAGCCGGACAACGCAAAATTCGCCGCTGCAAGTTGCGTGCAATAGTCGGCGCCGTTGATGACAAAGCCGTTGCCGTTCCAGTACTGGGTTTCCATCGCGATAGGCATGTCATAGAGCTCGCTGCCGTAGGCGTTGGCAAGTTTGAGCCGGCCGTAGCGAAATTCCGCACCGGCGTCGAAGGCGATGGCGCTTGCGGTATTGCCCGCGGTGGTGGTGATGCTGCCGTTGCCGGTCACCGCGGTTTCGCTGCTGTCGGTGACCGCCGCAGCCAGACTTACGGTGGCCGTGAAACTCACCATGGGTGTGCTGGTGGAGCGCTTGAACGCCAGCCTGTCCGCGCCCAGCACCAGACTGCCGCTGCCGCTGCCGCTGGAAATGAGCGTGGGCGTCGCGAACTGGCTGAGGCTTGCATCCCAGCCCGGCGTACTGGCAGGCGCGGTGGAATAGGTGTAGGTGGTGCTGACCGATCCGGCGCTCACACTGCACTGGTTGGGGTTGCTGCTGCAGTCGGCGCTCGCCGCGGCGCTGGCCAGTTTCCACAGGCTGCCCGTGTAATTGAGCGTGGTGGTATTGCCGGCCGCCTCGGCGCGCACGCTGTAGGCCGGCGCCAGCGCGTAACCGAAAGCCTGCCCTATGTAGGTGAAGCTGCGCGTGCTGCAGGTCGTGTCGTTGAAGGTGGCGAAGCGTGGGGCGTCGGCCAGCGTCAGGCTGAAATGGTCCGGCACGAAACGGCCGGTGATGGCATTGCCGGTCACGCGGCGCGAGGCCAGCGTGGTGCCGTCGCCGGCATCGACGCCGGCAAAATTGTCGTCGATCAGCGTGAGCCGGAACGCCCCCGCTTCGGCATAGGTGGCGCTGTCGCTGCGCCAGGCGCCGCCGCTTTGCGCGCTGAAACTGCCGCCCGAAATGCTGCCGGCGCTGCCCCCCGCGGGCAGCAGCACGGCGCCCACCGTGGCGAGCGGCGCGCTCTGCAGATAGGCCGCCGCCGTGTAATTGGAGGTGACCGCGCCGTTGGCATCGACCGCCGTGGCGACGATGCTGAATGGCCGGCCGGCCTTATGCACCACGCCGCCGCTGGCCGCGCTGTTGTTGAGGTTGCGCGCGCCTGTGGCCGGTGCGGCGCTGGCGTAGTCGCCGTCCAGTACCTGCACCGACAGCGCGGCCGGAATCACCGCGAAATCGTCGCGCGAACAGGCCGTCACGCTGGGCGTGCCGCTGGCCGGGTAGCTCAGGCGCACGCGCACATCCGGCCACACATTGGCCAGCGCCGGCACGGCCAGCGTGACGCGGCCGCCGCTGCCGCTCGCAAACGTGGCCGTGGTCGTGGTCAGCACGCTGCTCCAGGTAGTGCGGCAATTGGTCGTGGCATTCAGGCTGCCGCTGTTGTCGTTGGCATCGAGCACATCGACTTTCACGCTGCCGGTGAATGCGCTGTCCAGGGCGCCGCCCGAGCTCAGCGCCACCACCGCAATATTGAATGCGCTCGCCGATATCTGCGTGAATAGCCGCCCGCTGGTGCTGCCGGCCGCGTAAGAGGTATCGAAGGCGTCGAACGAGGCCGGCGGCGGGCTTGTGCCGCTATTGCTGGTGGTGCAGCTGGCCAGGTTGTTGGCGAGGTTGGGGTCGGTGATGCCGCTGCCGGTGGCCGGCGAAACGCTGGCGCTCACGCTGTAGCTGCCGGCCGCCGCGGGTGCCGTGGCGACCAGGACCAGGTCGCGCGTCTGCGTGGCCGGCAGGCCGGAGCGGGAGGTGCAGGTGACCGTGGTGCCGCTCACGCTGCAATTCCAGGAACTGGGCGAGTCGGTGCGCACGAAACTCATGCCGGATGCCAGGGCCCATTTTGCGACGTAGTTTCCGCTCCCCGAAATGCCGTCCGGGCCGTTGTTGGTGACCGTGTAGCTGTAGGAAACTTCGGCGCCCGCGCTGCTGGAGGCGGGGCAAACCACCGTGATCGCGAGGTCGGAACTGGACGCCGCCAGGGCGCCCGCGCTCCACGAAAGCAGGGCGCAGAACAGTGCGGCGCCGGGCCGGCTCGGCAGGGTTTTACGCATGCCTGCCAGCATGCCGCGATTTCTGCCTACACAAGTATCAAGCACGCCGGGTTTTGTGCCGCTAATTGCCCCATGCGCGTTGCGTGCGCTGAGGCATTCTGCAAGGCGCGGGGATGCCGTGGTGCGGACGCGCGACCGCAATCCCTGCAATCAGGTGGTACATGAAATTTTTCGATTTCAAAACCAGGCGCGAGGGCTGGCTCGCCGTGCGCGTCGCGGGCGGGCGGCTGGCGGCCGTGCACGTGCTGCGCGGCGGGCAGGCGCGCGCGCGGGTTGCCGCGCTGATCGATTTCGAAAGCGCCGGCGACCTCACGCGCGATCTGCAGCGCCTGAAGCGCAGCGCCGGGGCCGTGCGCGCGGGCTGCATCGCGGCGCTGGAAACCGCGCAATACCGCCTGCTGCAGGTGGACGCGCCGCCCGTGCCGGCGGCCGAGCGCAAGGAGGCGCTGCGCTGGCGCCTCAAGGACATGCTGGATTTTCCCTGTGCCGACGCGGTGATCGACGCGCTCGAAGTGCCGGCGCCGGACGGCCGCGCGCGGCAAGTGCTGGCGGTGGCCGCGCCGCGCCGCGAGGTGCAGCCGGTCGTGGACGCCTATACCGCGGCGCGCCTCGGGCTGGAAGTCATAGACGTGGCCGAATCCGCCTACCGCAACCTGGCGGCCGCGCTGGCCGCGCAGGCCGGCGAGTCGGAGCGCGGCCAGGTATTGCTGGCGCTGGATGCGGCCGGCGGCGTGCTGGTATTCGTGTGGCGCGGCGAACTGCTGCAAGTGCGCCGCATAGACAGCGCGGCGGCCAGCGTCGCGCCCGACCAGCGTTACGAAACATTCGACCGCCTGGGCCTGGAACTGCAACGCTCGCTCGACATGTTCGAGCGTGGCCACAGCCATATCGGCCTGTCCCGACTGTGGCTCACGGCCGGCGCGGCGACCGAACAGTTGTGCGCGTTTCTGGGCTCCAACCTGTATTTGCCGGTGGAAGCGCTGGACCTTTCCGGCGTGCTCGACCTGAGTGCCGCGCCGGCCCTGCAGGACCCGGAAACCGCCGCGCCCTATCTGGTGCCGCTGGGGCTAGCGCTGCGCGTGGAGTCGGCATGAGCCAGAACATCAATCTGTTCGATCCGGCCCTGCGGCCGCGCCGCGACCTGTTGCGCGCCGTGCCGCTGGCCGCGGCCTGGTTCGCCTGCCTGCTGCTGGTGGGTGCGGCGGCCTGGGCCGCCCAGGCGGAACGGGGCAAACGCCAGGACGAACTGCAAAGCGCGCGCCAGGACGCGGAGCGCGAGCGCAAGCGCTTCGCGTCGGCCGGAGCGCTCATCCGGCAATTGCGGCCGGATGCCGAATTGCTGGCCGAACTGCAGCGCCTGGAACAGGCCGAAGGCGCGCTGGGCGAGGTGGCGCGCACCCTCAAACGCGGCCTGCCCGGCGCCGGCAGCGGCTTCGCGCCGGCATTGCGCGCGCTGGCCGCGAGCCGGCACGAAAGCATCTGGCTCACCCATATAGAGTTGGCCGCGGGCGGCGCGGAAATCAATCTGGCCGGCCGCGCGCTGGATGCCGCGGCCTTGCCGGACTGGATAGGCCGCCTGTCGGCGCAGGCGCAATTTCACGGCCACAGTTTCGCCGACCTCAGCATACGCCGGCCGCCCGCCGCGCCTGCGGACCTCCCGGCGGCCTCCGCCGCGCCGCCTGGTGCAGGCGCTGCCGGCACGGAACTGGCGTCCTACGTCGAATTCCGGCTCGCCGCGCATCCGGCCGCGCCAGCCGGCGGAGCCCCGCGATGAGCCCGCCTGCACTGCCGCCCGGCATCGCCCGCCAGGTCAAACGTTTCGACGCGCTGGCGCGGCGCGAGCGCGCGCTGGTTGCCGGCGCGGCGTTCGCGGCGCTGTTGTTGCTGGGCTGGTCCTACCTGATCGAACCGGCCTGGCGCGATGGCACGCGCGCGCGTGCCGACGCCGCCGTGCTGCGCGAAGAAAGCGCGCGTCTCGCCGGCCAGGCCGCCGAACTTGAAGCGCAGGCGCGCGACCCGGCCGCCGGCCTGCGCGCGCGCATCGCCGCGGCGCGCGCGCGCATCGCCGCCTCGGCGCAGGAACTCGATGCCGCGCGCGCCGCCCTGCTCGAAGCGCAGGATGCGCCGCGCGTGCTGGAGGCTCTGCTGGCGCGGCATCCGGGCGTGCGCCTGGTGAACCTGAAACTTGCGCCGCCGCGCCCGCAGGGCGGCGACGGCGCGGCGGCGGCGCCCGCCACAGCGGCGGCCGCCACGCCGGGTGCCGCTGCCGCCGCTCCCGCCGCGGCGGCCGGTGCGGGCACCCCCGCGCTCTACCGCCATGCCATCGAAATCACGCTGGAAGGCAGTTATGCCGAACTCGCCGGCTACCTTGCCGAACTGGAGCGCGAGCCGCGCAAGCTGTACTGGTCGGCCGTCGAACTGGATGCGGCGGCCTGGCCGCGCATCAGCATGAAACTGGGCGTGAGCACCTTGAGCCTGGAGCGCGCATGGCTCGCCATCTGACGCTGCTGGCCCTGGCCGCCTGCCTGTGCGGTGCCGCGCGCGCCGCCGATCTGGATGACCCGATGCGCCCGCCCGCGGCCTGGCAGGGCGGCGCGGCGGCGCCCGAGGTACCGGCGCCGCCGGTCCTGCAAAGCATTTTGCGCCGCCAGGGCGCGCGGCCCGCGGCGCTCATAGACGGCCGGCGCGTCGAAGTCGGCGCACGCGTCGGCGATTCGCGCTTGGTCGCGATCCATGAAAGTTCGGTGGAATTGCGCGGCGCGGCCGGCCGCGTCCGCCTGTCCCTCACGCCGGAAGTCGAGCGCAGCCTGCGCTCTCCCGCGGCGCCCGGAGAACAACCGTGAAACTGCTCCTTACCCTGTGTGCCGCGCTGCTGCTGGGCGCCTGCGCCACGTCCAATCCGCAGCGCGGCGCCACCCAGCAGGCAATAGAACGCGAACTGGAACAGGCCAAAGCCAGCCGTCCGGCCGAGCCGCGCCCGCCCGCGCTGGACGCCGCGCTGTTGCCGCCGCTGCCGCCACGCGCCGAACCCGAGCCGCGCTTCGACCTGGCCGTGCAGGGCGCACCGGCCACCCAGGTGTTCATGGCCATCGTGAATGGCACGCGCTACAGCATGGTGGTGCATCCGGAAGTGAGCGGCACGCTCACGCTCAACCTCAAGGACGTGACGGTGCGCGAAGCCCTGGACACCATACGCGAACTGTACGGCTACGACTACCGCGTGCAGGGCAGCCGCCTCATGGTGCTGCCGCTGGGCCTGCAGACGCGCGTATTCCAGATCAACTACCTGGCCGGGCGCCGCCAGGGCATGACCGACATGCGCGTGACCTCGGGCTCCATCAGCGCCGCGCAAACCAATCAGAGCGGCGCCGCCGCGGCGGCCACGCCGCTGCCTCTGCCGGCCTCCAGCACGCCGGGCGGCGCGCAGCGCACGCAGGACAGCAGCCGCATCCACACCACCACCGACACCGATTTCTGGGCCGATCTGACGAGCGCGCTGCGCCTCATCGTGGGCGCCGAACAAGGCCGCAACGTGATCGTGAACGCCCATTCCGGCGTGATACTCGTGAAAGCTTATCCGGCCGAATTGCGCCAGGTCGAGCGCTACCTGCAGGCCACCCAGGTGGTGGTGGAGCGGCAGGTCATGCTGGAAGCCAAAATTCTCGAAGTGCAGCTGTCGGACGGCTTCCAGGCCGGCATCAACTGGTCGTATTTCGGTTCCAACGGCTCGCATCGCGCCTCGCTGGGCGCCAATGCCAACACCTTGCCGCTGCCAGGCGGGGGCGTGGTGTCCTCGTCCAGCGTTGGCGGCACCTTGGGCGAAACCCTGGGCGCCGGCCTCGCCGCCGCGGCCGGGCGCACGGCGTCCGGCTTGTTCGGCCTGGCTTTCCAGACCGGCAGTTTCAGCGCGCTGCTGCAATTCCTGCAAACCCAGGGTTCGGTGCAGGTGCTGTCCAGCCCGCGCATCGCCACCATCAACAATCAGAAAGCCGTGCTCAAGGTGGGCACCGACGAATTTTTCGTGACCAACGTTTCGACCACCACGAATACCGCCGGCAACAACACCACCACCTCGCCCACCATCACCGTGCAGCCCTTCTTTTCCGGCATCGCGCTGGACGTGACGCCGCAGATCGACGAGGACAATCACATCATCCTGCACGTGCATCCGTCCATTTCGGTGGTGGCGGAAAAAACCAAACAGCTCAATCTGGGCACGTTGGGCAATTTCACGCTGCCGCTCGCATCCAGCAACGTCAATGAAACCGACAGCGTGGTGCGCGTGCAGGACGGGCACGTGGTGGCGATCGGCGGTCTCATGACGCAAAGCGACAGCCGCGGCCACACGCGCGTGCCCGGCCTGGGCGACGTGCCGGTGGCGGGCGCGCTATTCGGCAACAAGAACGATGCCAGTTCCAAGCGCGAACTGGTGATCCTGCTCAAGCCTACTCTGATCCGCAGCGAACAGAGCTGGGAGCGCGACCTCAATGACACCGCTGCACGCATGCAGCAATACGGAGCGGCGCAATGAGCGCGCGCCGGGCGCCGCGGGAGGCCTGACATGTATCTGGCGCATTTCGGCCTGCGCGAATTTCCGTTCGGCATTACGCCCGACACGGCGTTCAGCTTCGATACGCGCGCGCACCGCGCGGCGCTCAATACGCTATTGGTGGCCGGGGCGCAGGACGAAGGTTTCGTGAAAATCGTGGGCGAGGTCGGCACCGGCAAAACCTTGCTGTGCCGGCGCCTGCTGGCGGAAGTGCCGCGCGCCGTGCGCACCGCCTACATACCGAATCCCTGGCTCGATCCGCGCGGCCTGTTGCTTGCGCTGGCGGCCGAACTGCGCCTGCGCCCGCCGCCCGACGCCAGCGAATACGAATTGCTCAAACGCCTGAACCGCGCCTTGCTGCGCCACGCCAAAGCCGGCCGCCGCGTGCTGCTGTGCATGGACGAGGCGCAGGCGCTGCCGCTGGAAAGCCTGGAAGCGCTGCGCCTGCTGTCCAACCTGGAAAGCGAAAAGCGCAAGTTGATCCAGGTCGTGCTGTTCGGCCAGCCGGAACTGGACCGCAAACTGGGTCTGTACCAGGCGCGCCAGTTGCGCAGCCGCATCGCCTTTTCCTGCCGCCTGAGCGGCCTGTCCGGCGATGAAATCGGCGCCTATCTGGCGCACCGGCTGGGCGTGGCCGGCGCGGCGCGCACGGATTTATTCACGCGCCAGGCACAAGCCGTGCTGGCCGCGTTTTCGCGCGGCGTGCCGCGGCCGCTCAACATCATGGCGCACAAGGCGCTCATGCTCGCCTACGGAGCCGGGGCGCCGCGCGTGACGCTGCGCCATGCCTGGCTGGCGGCGCGCGACGGCGAAAGCGGCGCCGGCCTGGCCGCCGGTGTGGGCGGATTGTTGCGCGCCTGCCTGCCGCGATGAGCGTGATCAACCGCATGCTGCAGGATTTGGACCGGCGCCACGCGCTGGCCACCCCGGCGCCGGCCGGGGTCGCGCCGGTCGCGCCGGGTGCCGCAGGCGGGCTGTGGAAGGTGGGTCTTCTGGCCGTGCTCGCGGTGGGCGCGTGCCTGGCTTTATGGCAGCAGCGCGTTGGGGCCGACGCGCGGGGGGTGACGCGGGCGACCGCCGACCCCCCGGCTGCCACCCTGTCCGAGCCGCTGGCCCCACGACTGGCGGTGGTGGTGCAAGACGTGGCACCGCCGCCGCCAGCAGCGGTGCCGGCCGCCGCGCCGGCTCGCGCGGCCGAGGCGGCAGGCGCAAGAGCGGCGCCTGCGCGCGCGGCGGCCGTGGCGCAAGTGAATTCGAGGGAGGCGGCCACACCGGCCGCCCTTCGGGCCGGCGCCGTGCCGGCGGACGCGCCGCCCGGTGCGTCTTCGGGAGAGGCGGGCGCGCATGCGCCTGCCGCCCGCCGGAGTGATGAGGCCAGGCCTGCCGCAGGCGCTGCAGTCGCGGCAGCGCCACAGGCCGCGCGCAGCGTGGCGCCGGCTTTGGCGCCGCAGGCGCGCGGCGAGTTTGCCGCCGCGGCGGACAAGGTTAAGCCTGGGGCGGCTGCGGACGCGGACCTGCCGGCAGGCGCCGCTGTGGCGCCGGAGACCGGCAAATGGTCGAGCAGCGGCGAAGCCGCCGGCGCTGCGGCGCCCGGACGCATCAGCAAAACGCCGCGCCTGCCGGCCGGCCGGGCCGAACGCGCGGAACTGGCTTACCGCGAGGGGCGTGCCGCGCTGCAGGCCGGCCGCGTGCGCGCGGCGATCGAAACATTACAGGGCGCGCTGGCGGAACAGCCCGGCCACCAGGCGGCCCGCGAAACTCTCGCACGCGCATTGATCGGCGAACGCCGCCTGGACGAGGCGCAAGCCCTGTTGCGCGACGGCCTGGCCCTGGATCCGGCGGCCGCGGCGCTGGCGCACTGGCTCGCGCGCATCCTGCTGGCCGAGGCGCAGCCCGACGCGGCGCTCGGTGCGATCGACGCCATTCCCGCCGCCGCCTTGCGCGCGGAGGACCATGCTTTGCGCGGCGGGCTGCTGGATCGCCTGAAACGACCGCAAGAAGCCGCCGCGGCATATCGCGCGGCGCTCGCCGCACGGCCCGGCGAAGCGCTGTGGTGGCTGGGTCTGGGCGTCGCCCTGGATGCCGCCGGACAGTCCGACGCGGCGCGCGCGGCCTTGCAGCAGGCACGCGCCCTGGGCGGTCTGAATGCCGAATTGACGGCCTATGTCGAGCGGCGCCTGAACTGAAAGCCCGCGTGCCGGGCCGCCCGGCGGCTGGCGGACGCGCCGTCCGCGGCCCCGCGCAAGGCGCGCGTGGCAAATTCCGTTGCGGCGCTCAACCGCATGGATCGCCACCGGGACGGGCGGCGGCACAGGGATGGCCTTCCGTGCCCGGTCCGGCCTCGGCTTGGTAGCGTGGGTGCAAGCGCCAGGTCCGCCGCGCCAAATCTACATTCCCCAGTTATTTCATGGCTTTGTTCAGCGATCAAAGCGGTCGGCCGGGGAATGCAGGTTAAAGTCTGGCCGCAAGCTGACGATATCCACTCAGAAACCCCTTGCCGGATTTGCCTGCTAGCAGCGTGCCGTCCAGTTTCAGGGTTCGAGCAAATTCACCATTACTGGAGGATACGCGGCATGGAAATGGAGCCGGTCAGAAAAGGCGA
The DNA here is from genome assembly GCA_016791085.1 of Rhodocyclaceae bacterium. GTDB lineage: Bacteria > Pseudomonadota > Gammaproteobacteria > Burkholderiales > Rhodocyclaceae > JAEUNM01. The sequence continues at coordinate 12,540 of JAEUNN010000114.1, forward strand.
CGTGCAACTGGGCAAGCCCTTGCCGTATTCGCTCTACGACGACCGACAGAATTTGCTGCTGCGCGCAGGCAATGTCGTGCAGTCCGAACATCAGCTCGAAGAGTTGTCGACCAAGGGCTTGTACCGCAAGCAGCGTCCCAAATCCGAATCCACCGCCCGCCCGGAGCGCGACAGCCCGAAAGAAGAACGCGGCAGCGAAACCACTGCCACGCTGGAAGAGGTGAAACCGCAAATCGGCGATCCGCTGCAATTGCAGACCGTGGGCGAGCAAACGCCGCAGCGCTACGGCGTGCGCCTGATCGGCTTTCTGAAAGGGCGCAGCGTGATCGTGAGCACCCCGATCCAGGACGGCAAGGTGCTGTTCATGCGCGAAGGCCAAAGTTTCGTCGTGCGGCTGTTCAGCGGCCGCAGCGCCTATGCGTTTCCAAGTACGGTGTGGAAAGTCGCCAACACGCCTTACCCGCACCTGCACCTGACCTACCCGGCACAGTTGCGCGGCGTGGTGGTGCGCCGCAGCGGCCGCGCCAAGGTCAATCTGATTGCTGCGGTGATCGATGCCAACGGCCGTCCGGCCGCCGGCGCCATCGTCGATATCAGCAAGGGCGGCGCTTCGATGTCGGCCAAAACCGCGCTGGGCGAAAAAGGCGCCGCGCTGCAGGTCAAGTTCCGCATCCTGCTCGACGAATTCGAGCAATACATTACGGTCGGCGCCGTGATCCGCGCGGTATCGCGCCAGGCACAGAGCGAGGGCGAGCCCGACGTGATACAGCACGGGCTGGAATTCGTGGATGTGCAGCCCAGCGACGCACTCGCACTCACGGCTTTCGTGTATCAGAAACTGCTGGAACAGATGGCCGACATTTGAGCCGCGGCGGTCCGCTGTCCCGGCCGGCATGGGCATATGCCCCCCCCAGGGCGCCGGCCGCGTGCCGGGCCCGCCCTCGATGCGCCGCAGGTGCGAACCGCGGCGGCGCGCATTGCGGCGCAACAAGCTTGGTCCGGAACGCACCCCTGCCGCTTTCCGGCCGCGCCAGGAATTTGCCTGAAACGTAGCGATTTCACGATGTTTTGCTGAGTTTTGGCGCGGCGCGGCAATCCCTTCTTGCTACAATCCATGGCATGTTGCACCGCAATGCGATTCGCCGCGGCCTGGCCCAGGTTCGTGCTTCCGTTCAGGGGCCGCCCGGGTCGCCAGGGCCTCCGGCATGTGGCCAGATCGGCGCGCCATGCACGGTGAGCCGAACCTACGAGAACGGGTAAAGGGAAATGTTTGTAGCCAGCAGGGTGGTGCGTGTCCAGCATTGCGATCCGTCCGGG
>JAEUNN010000006.1 GCA_016791085.1 Rhodocyclaceae bacterium
CATGGTATTGCTCGAATTTTCGATGACCCCTTCGACGCGCGAAGAAAGTAAAAGCCCCTATGTCGCGCGCATTATCGACATTATCGACCGCAGCGGCATTAGTTATCAGCTCACCCCCATGGGCACCATACTGGAGGGCGAGTGGGCGCAGGTGATGGGCGTGGTGGGCGACTGTTTTGCCGCGCTCGCCGGCGATTGCCCGCGCATCAGCGCGCAGATCAAAATCGATTACCGGGCCGGGACCAACAGTCGCATGAAATCCAAGGTGAGCGCGGTCGAAACTTTGCTCGGGCGCAAGCTTTCAACTTGAATGGACGGGGGCACTGCTGCGGACGGCGCAAAATGCCCGCTCCGCCGTTTGGTCTGCCCCAACTGCGGAGTCGTGGTCCGCTATTGCCTGACCAAGCTCCTTCGCCAGCGCGGATGCGCGTAACATTGGACTAACCCGCGTTCGCCCGCGCTTCGGCGGCTTCCAGCATGCGTTCCACTTCGCGCAGGCGGCGGCTCACTTCGCGGCCCAGGTTGAGGCTGAGCAGGCTGAATTGCGCGACGTCGTAGTCGTAAAGGTCCATCAGGGCGGTACCCGGAATGGCCAGCGCACGGCAATCCGACCGGGCGCGCACGGTGGCGCTGCGCGGATTCACGTCGAGCAGGGCCATTTCCCCGAAAAAATCTCCGGCCGTCAGTTCGCGCAGGCAGCGCTCGCCGTTGGCGGTACGTTTGAGCACCTGAACACAACCGGATTCGAGCAGATACATCGTGTCGCCCAGTTCGCCTTCGCGCATGAAACAATCGCCTGCGCCCATGGCGACCGGCCGCGCCGTGGCGAGCAGCACTTCGATGGCGCCGGCGCCAAGACCGCCGAACAACGGCGTTTGCTGTAGGCGGTCTATGATCGACTGGTCCATGGTGTGCCCCATAACGGCGCCTGCCCGCCTTCCTTTATAGCCCAAGCGCGTGTGCCGGCCGCGCCCCGGCTTGCTGGAGCCGCGCAAGGAACGAAGGTAGGATGTGCCGGCCGGGATGGCAGTCCAAGCCCGCCCGGCGCCGGCCCCGGCATTTCGCATGGTGCCGGCGGCAACCCGGGATGCGCGGCATGAGCACCGCGCCGCAAACATGCAAGCGGAAATCCAAGCAATCATTTTCGACTGCGATGGCACCCTGGTCGATAGCGAAGAGCCGGGCCTCGATGTATTCCGGCAGTTTCTGCTCGCCAGGGGCTACGTATATTCACGCGAGGAAATTCACCGGCAGTGCCGCGGCGCGCCCATGTCGGACAGCATCGCATGGCTCGCCGGGTTGCTCGGCGGGCGCGGGCCGGCATTCGAGGCGGACCTCGAAGCACAAATTCGTGCCCTCATGAGCGCGCGCTTCCGCGCAGGCCTGCGCGAAATTCCCGGTGCCTTGCAACTGCTCGGCCGCCTGAAAATTCCGTTCTGCGTTGCGACCAACGGGCCGCGCGAAAAGGTGGAACTGACACTGGGCCTCGCCGGCTTGCGCGGGTTTTTCGGCGACCGCATCCTGTCGGCGTTCGAGGTCGGCAGTTTCAAGCCTGAACCGGGCTTGTTCTTGCGAGCGGCCGAAGTGCTGGGCGTGCTTCCGGCGCGCTGTGCCGTGGTCGAGGACAGCTTGACGGGAATACGCGCCGGCCTTGGCGCCGGCATGCAGGTGTTCTCGCTGCATCCGCGCGATGCAACGCCGGGCGAATTGGCGGCGCGCGTGCGCTTCATCGCCAGCCTGTCCGAACTGGACGAAGTTCTGCACGGGCCGCCGGGGCAATAGGCCGCGCGGCGCGTTCGCATCCGGCGTGCTGCGGCGGCTGCGCACGGCCCGCGCGCGGTTCAGGCGAACGCCGGCATTGCCTAGCCGGCCAGACCGTCCCACACCAGTTTGAGGCCGGACAAGCCCAACGCAAGCGTCGTCAGCACGAAAAACACGCGCTCGGGAATGAGCGCCAGTACGCGCAGACCGGTCCACACGCCGATCGGCACGAGCGGAATGAGCAGCGCCGACATTATCAAGGTGTCGCGCGTAAAAATGCCCAGCGCCAGATAAAAGGGCAATTTGGCCAGGTTCAGGAAAGTAAAGAAATAAACCGTGCTGGCCACGAAAGTTTGCCGGTCGATTTTCTGCCTGAGCAGGTAAAGGATGACCGGCGGGCCGCCGGCGTGCGCGAGCGTGCTCGTGAAGCCCGACACCGCGCCGCATATGATGCCGAACCAGTGCCCGCCCGGCCGCTGCGGCGCGGGCGCCGGCGGCTTGCGGCGCAGGATTTTGTCGGCGGCGAACACGACGGCGATCAGGCCCACGAACAGCTTGATCATGCGGTCCGACATCACCCCGAACGCCAGCGCGCCCACGACCACCCCCAGCAGCGCCCCGGCCAGCAGGCGGCGCAAATCCGGCCAGTCGGCCTTGCCCCTCCAGGCGCGTATGCCCACCAGATCGGTGGCGATCAGGACGGGCAGCACCACCGCGACCGCATCGCGCGGCGACAGCCACAGGCTCATGAC
>JAEUNN010000236.1 GCA_016791085.1 Rhodocyclaceae bacterium
CGTCCATACAATTTTTTCGAGGAGACAGCACCATGCAAATAACCGGAATGCTGCAAGGCGCCAGGCTGCTGCAGTTCGTCGATTTTCCCACGCCGGAAATTCTGGGGCCCGACGCCAGCGAAGCGCAAATCAAGGACATGCTCGACCGTCACGGCAGCGTGTTCATCAAGCCGGTATTCAAGGGCGGCGTGGGTAAAAAAGGCAAGGCCGGACTGGTCGGCCGCGCCAGCGATCTGAAAACCGCGCTGGCTGAAAAGGAGCGCCTTTATTTCGTCGAACACCGCCACGCCAACCAGTGCGCAAAATCCAATGGCGTGACTTTCGAGGCCGCCGTGCCGGCCCAGCACGAAGTGTATTTTTCCATTACCGATGCGACTCAGTTCCGCGCACCGACCATGACGCTCACCCATTGCGGCGGCATGGACATAGAGGAAATCGACAAGACCCGCGTCGCACAGGTGCCGTTCGATCCGCTCACAGGATTGAAGGCCTTCGTGGTTGCCAACGCGCTGGCCGACATCGGCGCGCCCAAGGAAATCATTTCACCGCTGGTGCAGCATTTGCCGCGGCTGTGGGAGCTGTATCACGACTTCGGCATGACCACGCTGGAACTGAACCCGATACGCATGCGGGCGGACCGGCGCGGCCGCCTTACGCCGGTGGCCTGCGACTTCAAGTGCGGCTTCGACCGCGACGACCCGCGCTGGCACCGGCTCGACCTGCCGGCCCATCTGTTCGCCGCCGACTATTCGGATTTCGAGCAGGAAATCAACCAGTTGCGCACCCACCAGGGGCAGAGCGACGTATATGTGATCAACCCGCAAGGCAGCATACTGGCGCCCACCTTCGGCGGCGGCGCGAATTCCCTGGTCACGGAAATGCTCGGCGACGACGCCATCATATCGTCGGATTTCGGCGGCAACCCGCCTTACGAAAAAATGAAGGCGGTCGCGGCCATCTGTTTCAAGCACTGGTTGCGCCAGGCCAACGTGCTGTTCGTGATCGGCGGCAAATCCAACAACACGGACATTTTCGAAACGTTCCGCGCCATGGCGGATGCGCTGCGCGAGCATTTCAGCAAGCACGGTCCCACGCCGCTTTATGTCGTGATAGGCCGCGGCGGGCCCAATCTGGTGCGTGGCATGGGCGTGTTCCGCGATACCTGCGAGGCGCTGGGCCTGCCTTACCGCTTTTTCGGCTTCGATTCGGCCATGAGCGAAGTGGTGGACCACGCGCGCAACGTGAATGAGTGGATGAAGTCCGGCGGCCGCGCACAGGTCGCGCGCCGCCTGGGCCTGGCCGCGGCGCACGCGGCATGAACGACAGAAATTCGGACAATTGGAGGTGAACATGTACAAACAAGGTTTGGGCGGATTCAAATACCACGTCGGCATCAGTTCGCTGGCCCAGGTGGCCACGCGGGAAGATCGCGTGTGCGTGCTGAACATTCTGGGCGGCGAATCGAGCGAAGTGACCCCGGTCGGCCATGCCTTTTCCGGCGGCAATGTGGTGTTCGGCACCTCGCCCGGCCGCCGCGGCCAGACGCTGGAAACGCCGTTGGGCGGCATCCCGGTCTATAACAGCGTGCGCGAAGGTTTGAGCGACGGTCACCGCTTCAACTGCGGCGTGGTGTATCTGCCGCCTGCGGCGGCGCGCGACGGCGTGGCCGAGCTGATACGCGTGAATGACGAACTGCGCAAAATTTTCATCATCACGGAAAAAATATCCGTGCACGACGCGCGCGAAATACGCGCCATGGGCCAGCACAACGGCATCGACATATTCGGCGCCAACTGCCTGGGCGTGGCCGATACCTGGAACCGCGTGCGCATAGGCGGCGCGCTGGGCGGCGATAATCCGGCCGACACGCTGCGGCGCGGCTCCATCGCCATCCTGTCCAATTCCGGCGGTTTCACGACCACCATCGCGCAATACCTGCGCATGGCGGGCTGGGGCACGACCACGCTCGTATCCAGCGGCAAGGACGTATATATCCACTATGCCGCGCCGGAATTTGCGTTCGCGCTCGCCAACGACGCGCGCAGCAAGGCGGCCGTGCTGTATTGCGAGCCGGGCGGCTATTACGAGCGCGACGCGGAGTTCTCCAAACCCGTCGTGGCCTGCGTGGTCGGACGCTGGAAAGCCAAACTTACGCGCGCCGTGGGCCATGCCGGCGCCATGGCGGGCGGCCACGACGACGCCGCGGCGAAAGAGCGCTGGTTCATGGATAAATTCGGCGTAGCAGGCATATTCACGCCGGACCGTCCGGTGTTTTCCGCGCGCGGCGCGGTCGTGACGAATATCGCGCATATTCCGGCCGCACTTACGGCGGTGATGCGCGCCAACGCCACGCTGCCGGATTTCGAGCCGGAAGGTTCCATGGATTTGAAGCCCTGGTTCGGTTCCAGCGCCGGACTTGGTTTGCCGCGCGAACTGGATCTGGCCGTGGTGCCGGCTTTGGCCCCTTACGACCGCCAGATCGTAGACTTATCGCGCCAGATCGGTGCCGCGCCGCCGCGCGAAAACATGCGCGAAGCATCGGGCGCGTCGCAGATGGATGCCAAAACCCAGGTGTCCAGCCTGTATGGCACGCCGGTGCTGGGTGCCGCGCAAAATTCCATGCAGGCCAATATTGCGCTCGCGCTGTTGCACGAAGTGGCCGGCCCGCGCGAGGCCGAACTGGTCAATGTGGCGGTGGCCATGCACGTAAATCTGCACGGCTCGCCGCTGCTGGCCGCCGCCGAGGCCGCGCGCGAAGCCGGCAACGCGCCGAATGCCGTGCTGGCGGCCGCACTTGCCATCGCCGGACCCAAGCCGGCGCAGGCGGCCTGCGCAGCGGCCGGCGTGCTCCTGGATAGTTTCGCGGCGGCCGGGCTCGCCGATGCGTTCGATGCCGATTTCGATATCGCCAGGGTGCGCAGGGAGCCGGCGCTGCATGCTTCGCTGTTCGGCGCGGCGGCCGACCCGCGCGCCGAGGCGCTGCTATCCGCGCTCGCCGCGCGCGGCGTGCAATCCGTGCTGTTGCGCTGGCTGTCCGGCCAGAGCGCGCCGCCGCGCCTGGATGCGGTGCTGGCCGCGATCACCACCACGCTGGCCTGGGGCCCGCTCATGAGAAAGCGCATTTCGCGCCTGTCCGTGCAAAACCTGCCCTGGTGGATGCGCCTGATAGGCAGCGCGATCGGCGCCTCCGCGCCGGCCGCCGGGCATGGGCCGGACGGGTTTTGCGGCATGTCCGAAGCGGCGCTGCTGGAAACCGCCAGCGTGACCGAAATCGCCGCCGCGGCCGTGCTGGGCGGCGTGCCCGGCGCGGCCGACCTGTTCGCGTTCCAGACCCTGATCGGCCTGTTGCTCACGAACGGCCCCGGTTCCATATCCGCGCAGGGTGCCAAAGGTGCGGTGTCGTCAGACGGGCCCGAAACCCCGGCCCGCGTGCAACTGAACAAGGCCCTGCTGGGCTTTTTGTCGCACACCGGATATGCGCACGGCGGCAATGGCTACGAGGGCGTGGCCTTCCTGCTCGAACGCTTCCGCGACACGCCGCTGGCGGACCCCGGCGACGCCGCGCATGGGCTGGATCTGCAGGCCATGGCGCAAACTTACGTGCGCGACTATGCGGCCGCGAAAAAAGCCGCCAAGGAAGGCGGCGGCGCCGCGCCGAATATTCCCTGCGTGAATCATCCGGTATTCAAGGACCAGCCGGTCAATGTGGATCCGCGCGAACAGTATGTGCGCAGCTTGATACGCAGCCGCGGCGAATACAACGTGTTCCACGAGTTCTACCGCACGCTGGTGCAGGTGCTGCATGACGAAGGGGTCACGCGCAACGTGTTCTGCGTGAATGTGGATGCGCTCATCGCCACCCTGTTGTTGCGCATGACCTGGCCCGCCTATCGCGCCGGACAAATGCCGGAGGGCGCGCTGGAAACGGCCGCCTTCACGGTGTTTCTGTACGGCCGCCTGCTGGGCTGCGTGGCCGAAGCGGATGACCACCTCAATCGCGGCCGCAACATGGATACGCGCACGCCGCAGTCGCACGTCCGTTACGTCGCCTGAGCGCGCGGCCCGCGCATTAACAGCAAGCCGGCGAACCTGGGCCGGCGGCGGCCGCACTCCGGCCGCCGCCGGCCCCTGCCCAGGTGCGCGGGGCGCGCCATGCGCGCGCCCCGCGCGGGGAGCACGCAACATGAACAGCATTACCTCGCATGCCGTGCCGTGCGGCACCGCCGGCGGACCGCGAGGGCGGCGCGCCAGCGTTCCGCGCACACGCGCCGTTTTTCCATAGCGACTTCACACCGGCTCCCTGTCCGCACCGGCCGGTTTTAGCCGGGCCTTTCAATTCCGCCTTGGGTGCAGCATGCGACTACTATTGGTCGAAGACAATCAGGAACTTTCGCGCTGGCTCTGCGCGGCCCTGCAGCAATCCGGCTATGCGGTCGATTGTGCCGCCGACGGCATGGTCGCCGACGGCTTGCTGGCTTACTGCAAGTACGACGTGGTGGTGCTGGACCGCGGCTTGCCGCGCATGGAAGGTCTGACCGTGCTGCAGCGCCTGCGCGCGCGCGGCGACCGCGTGCCGGTGCTGGTGCTCAGTGCGCGCGGCGAAATCGCCGACCGCGTTTCCGGCATAGATAAAGGTGCCGACGATTATCTGGTCAAGCCGTTTGCGATCGAAGAACTGGAAGCGCGGCTGCGCGGCCTGGTGCGCCGCGCGCACGGCATGGAAAGTCCGGTGCTGCGGCTGGGGCCGCTCAGCATGGACAGCGTCGGGCGGGCTTTTCAACTCGATGGCCGTCTGCTGTCGTTCACGCCGCGCGAACATGCCGTGCTGGAAGCACTGATGCTGCGCGCCGGCAAGCCCATTTCCAAACAGGTCCTGTACGAAAAGATTTTTGATTACGACGCCCAGGCCAATACCGAGGCGGTCGAAATTTACGTGTCCCGGGTGCGCAAAAAGCTCGACCATCCGGACCTGCACATCGTCACCCTGCGCGGCCTGGGCTATCTGCTGGAATTGCGCCGTAACGGCGTTTGAATCCGGTTTGCGCGGCAAGCCCCTCAGCCTGGCCGGGTGATCGCTGCCGCCAGGGGGGCACCGTCTGGGGAAAACCGGGGACAGACCCGGTTTTTACATCGTTTCCACGCGGGAGCGTGGGAACGATCGGACGTATCTCGAAGCGCGCCAGCGCCTCGTTGCATTCGAAACCAGGATCAATATCGACCAGTCCCGGTTGGTAAGCGCGCGGGCGAGACGCCCACGCCCCCAGCCCGGGGCGGTTCGTTTGGGGCGGGGGGATTGCGCCCCGAGCCTGAGGCGGTTCGATTGGGGCGAGACGCCCGCGCCCCTAGCCTGGGGCGGTTCGTTTCGGGCGCGGGGGGTGC
>JAEUNN010000237.1 GCA_016791085.1 Rhodocyclaceae bacterium
CCCTTGGGGTCGGCCGGATCAAGGTTTTCGCCGGAAATGATGGTGACCGAAGTCGAAAGCTTGGCCTCCGCCTCCGGCGCCACGCCTTGTCCGATGAAGGTGAGTGTCGTATCGCCCAGGCTGAGCAAGCCCGAAAAAGCCAGACGCGGCGCAAGTGCTTCCATACCTTTTTCGGCCTGCATGGCCTGCATCGCGTCCTTTTCGCCCACGATCAGGTATTTGTACGGGTCCGAGGTGCCTTTTTCCACGTAACCCGGACGCACCACCTGGATGTGACCAAGTTGCGAATGGATGGTCGATTCGCGCATGCCTTCCATGAGCCATTCTATGAATCCGGCGGAAAGAATCATGGCGATCACGCCTACGCTCACGGCGATCATTGCGATTGCCGTGCGGTGCCCCTGGCGCAGTACGCTGCGTAGCGCGAGCGAAAGGTCGACGAGTACGAGACGCACTTTTTGACTGGTTTTGCGGACGATCGATGCCTCAAATTAGGATACCATCTTTGCCCTGGTCGCGCCGCGCGCGGCCCGGCCAAGGGAGGCGAAGAAAGCAATGGACGCACAACAGCGGCAGTTTTCCTACGAACAGGCATTTTCGCGCAACGTCGGCTGGGTAACCCAGGACGAACAGATGCAACTCAAAAGCAAACGAGTTGCAATCGCGGGATTGGGCGGTGTCGGTGGTTTTCACCTGCAAGTGCTTGCGCGCCTGGGGATAGGAAAGTTCTCCATCGCCGATTTCGATACGTTCGACATCGTCAACTTCAACCGCCAGGCCGGCGCAATGATGAGTACGCTCGGCCGCCGCAAGATTGATGTTCTCGCGGAACAGACGCGCGACATCAATCCCGAGGTCGAGCTGCGGCTGTTCGACGCCGGAGTCAATTCAGAGAACCTCGACGATTTTTTGCGCGGTGCCGACCTGTACGTGGATGGCCTGGATTTTTTTGCGTTCGAGGCACGCCGGGCAACTTTCGCGGCCTGCGCCCGCCTGGGCATACCGGCTGTCACCGCCGCGCCGCTAGGCATGAGCACGGCACTATTGGTATTTCTTCCGGGCATCATGACCTTCGAGGAATATTTCCAGCTCGAAGGCCTTCCCGAACTGGAACAGGCGGTGCATTTTCTCGTTGGCCTGGCACCGGGAGCCATGCATATCGAATACCTGGTGGACCCGACGCGGCTCGATCTCGCGAATCGGCGCGGCCCGTCCACCCCCATGGCATGCTACCTTTGCGCCGGCGTCGCAGCCACCGAAGGCCTGAAAATTCTGTTGGGGCGCGGACAGGTCCTGGCGGCACCTTGGGCACATCAATTCGATGCGTTCAGCAACCGCCTCAAGCGCACGCTGCGCAAGCGTGG
>JAEUNN010000250.1 GCA_016791085.1 Rhodocyclaceae bacterium
TGCTCCTTGAACATGTCCCACTCTTCGAACGTGCCGGCATCCAGCAGCAGTTCTATGCGCTCGCGTGCCGTGAGCTTGCCGCGCTTGTGCTGCGAATCTATGCGCTTCTGGCCGCCGCCCAGGCGCGCCGCTTCGCGCTTCTGTTCCAACTGCCGGATGATGTCTTGCATGAGTGTTCCTTTTCGCTTCGTCCCGTTCGATGTTGTGGCCGCGCCGCACAGGCATGGCCCGGTTTCAATGCGCGGCCGTGGCAGCCGCATGCAAAATGTTCCTCAAGGGCCGCCATGGCCGGTAAAAGCCGCCAGCAGTCGGTCCGCCGCGGCGCCCGGGGTGGTATCCCCGCATTCGACGCGGCGCATCAGTTCCGCTAACAGCGCACGCACTTCGGCGTGCTCATTGAAACGCGCGCGCAGGCCCTGGTCGATGAGGCTCCAGGTCCAGTCCGCCGCCTGGCGCCGGCGGCGCGCCGCCCAGGCGCCGGCCTGCTGCATGGAATCGCGAAAGCGCCGCACTTCCGACCAGAAGCCGTCCAGACCTTCGCCGGCCAGCGCGGATATGCCTATCACCGGCGTACGCCAGTCCGCCGCGTGCGCGCGCAGCAGCCCCAGCGCGCCGCGCATCTGGCCCATTGCGAGTTGGGCGGCGCGCGCATCGATGTCGCATTTGTTGAACACCACCAGATCGGCCAGTTCGACTATGCCTTTCTTGATGGCCTGCAGGTCGTCGCCGGCATTCGGCAGTTGCAGCAGCACGAACATGTCGGTCATGCCCGCCACGGCGGTTTCGGACTGCCCCACGCCCACGGTTTCCACGATCACGATGTCGTAGCCGGCGGCTTCGCACACCAGCATGGATTCGCGCGTGCGCGCCGCCACGCCGCCCAGCGAGCCGGCCGAGGGCGACGGCCGGATATAGGCCTCGGGCGCGACGGACAGCTTTTCCATGCGCGTCTTGTCGCCCAGGATGGAGCCGCCCGTGAGGCTGGAGGACGGATCGACCGCCAGCACCGCCACCTTGTGGCCGTGCCGGATGAGGTACATGCCCAGCGCTTCGATGAAGGTGGATTTGCCCACCCCGGGCACGCCGGATATGCCCAGCCGCACCGACTTGCCCGTGTGCGGCAGCAGACATTCCAGCAATGCGTGCGCGCGCGCGCGGTGATCGGCGCGCGTCGATTCGAGCAAGGTGATGGATTTGGCGATTGCGCGCCGCTCGGCGCGCAATACGCCTTCCACCAGCCGTGCGTCGGCTTCGGGCAATTCACGCATCATGGCGGATCGCTGGATGTCGGGTAGGAACGAAAGCCGTGGCGATCGCCGCTCAGGCCGCGGCACGCGCCTTGCGGATGGCCGCCAGGGTTTCGCGTGCGGCTTTCGGCACCGGCGTGCCGGGCCCGAATATGCAGGACGCCCCGGCCGCATACAGCGCGTCATAGTCCTGCGCCGGAATCACGCCGCCCGCCACCACCACGATGTCGCTCGCGCCCTGGTCGCGCAGGGCCTGCACGAGCTGCGGCAACAGGGTTTTGTGGCCGGCGGCCAGCGTGGATACACCCACCACATGCACGTCGTTTTCCACGGCCTGGCGCGCGGCTTCAGCGGGGGTCTGGAACAGCGGCCCCACGTCGACGTCGAAGCCGAGGTCGGCAAACGCCGTGGCGATCACCTTGGCGCCGCGGTCGTGTCCGTCCTGACCCAGTTTGGCAATCATGATGCGCGGACGGCGGCCTTCTTCGGCCGCGAAGGCCTCGATGTCGGACTTGAGGCTTTCCCAGTTTTCTTCACCATCGACCACGGCCGAATACACCCCCGATACGGTCTGGTTGCGCGCCACGTGGCGGCCCCATACGTTTTCCAGTGCGTCGGAAATTTCGCCCACCGAGGCGCGCAGGCGCACCGCCTTGATGGTCAGGTCGAGCAAATTGCCCTGGCCGCTTTTGGCGCACTCCGACAGGGCCGCCAGCGCGGCATCCACCTTGGTCTGGTCGCGCGTGGCGCGTATGCGGCCCAGGCGCTCGATCTGCGCCTCGCGCACGGCGTGGTTGTCCACTTCCAGTATTTCTACCGGCGCTTCTTCCTTGAGTTTGTACTTATTGACGCCCACGATCACGTCGCGGCCGCTGTCTATGCGCGCCTGTTTTTCCGCCGCGCACTTTTCCACCTGCATTTTGGCCCAGCCGGATTCGACGGCTTTGGTCATGCCGCCCATGGCTTCGACTTCTTCTATGGTGGCCCAGGCGTGGTCGGCCATGTCCTGGGTAAGCTTTTCCATCATGTAAGAGCCGGCCCAGGGGTCGATCACGTTACAGATGTGTGTTTCTTCCTGAATGATGAGCTGTGTGTTGCGCGCGATACGCGCCGAAAATTCGGTCGGCAGCGCGATCGCTTCGTCCAGCGAATTGGTATGCAGCGACTGGGTGCCTCCGAACACCGCCGCCATGGCCTCGATGGCCGTGCGCACCACGTTGTTGTACGGGTCCTGCTCGGTTAGCGTCCAGCCTGAAGTCTGACAGTGCGTGCGCAGCATGAGCGACTTCGGGTTTTTCGGCTGGAATTCCTTCATGATGCGCCACCACAAGAGGCGTGCTGCGCGCAGCTTGGCCACCTCAAGATAGAAATTCATGCCGATGGCGAAGAAAAACGACAGCCGGCCCGCGAATTCATCCACATCCATGCCCTTGGCGAGCGCCGTGCGCACGTATTCTTTGCCGTCCGCCAGCGTGAAGGCCAATTCCAGCGCCTGGGTCGCACCGGCTTCCTGGATGTGGTAGCCCGAAATCGAAATCGAGTTGAATTTCGGCATGTTCTTGGCCGTGTACTCGATGATGTCGGCGATGATGCGCATCGACGGCTCGGGCGGATAAATGTAGGTGTTGCGGACCATGAACTCCTTCAGGATGTCGTTCTGTATGGTCCCGGACAGTTTGTCCTGCGCCACGCCCTGTTCTTCGGCCGCGATCACATAACCGGCCAGTATCGGCAGCACGGCGCCGTTCATGGTCATGGACACCGATACCTTGTCGAGCGGGATGCCGTCGAACAGGATTTTCATGTCCTCCACCGAATCGATGGCCACGCCGGCTTTGCCGACATCGCCCACGACGCGCGGATTGTCCGAATCGTAGCCGCGGTGGGTAGCCAGATCGAATGCCACGGACACGCCCTGCCCGCCCGCCGCGAGCGCCTTGCGGTAGAAAGCGTTGGACGCTTCGGCGGTGGAAAAGCCGGCGTACTGGCGTATGGTCCAGGGCCGCACCGCGTACATGGTGGGCTGCGGGCCGCGCAGGAAAGGCGCAAAACCCGGCAGCGTGTCGGCGTACGGCAGGTCGGCCGCATCCGCACGTGTGTACAAGGGCTTGACCGCTATGCCTTCCGGCGTGACCCAGTCCAGTTTGGCGACTTCGCCGCCCGGCGCCGATTTGGCGGCGGCCTTGTTCCAGACGTCCAGATTGGAAGAATTCAACAGATCAGCCATTTTTGCTTTCCTTTCCCTGGGTCGGCCGGGTGCTGCCGCGGGTGGCGGACGGGGCCGTGCCGATTTCTTGTGCCGAGTGCGCGTGCGCGGCGGTTGTGCCGCCGAAAGCGCTTGACGTTGATAATACTTTATCCATAATTATGAATGCAATATCCGACTACAAGATTTTCCAACATAGGCAAAAAATGGACGAAAACAACATCCGACACCGCGCGCTCTATCAGGAGGTGGCAGAGCGGCTGCGGGTACGCATCCTGAATCAGGAATTTCCACCCGGAGGCTGGATAGACGAACAGGCCATCGCGGCGCAGTACGGCATTTCGCGCACCCCGCTGCGCGAAGCGCTCAAAGTGCTGGCATCCGAAGGCCTGGTCGACCTGAAACCACGCCGCGGCTGTTATGTCGCGGAAGTTAGCGATCACGACATTTCCGACATATTTGCCGTGCTGGCGCTGCTGGAGGGTCGCGCCGCGGCGGATGCGGCGCGCGCACTGCGCGCCGACGAATTGCGCATGCTCGAAAAACTGCACGAAAGGCTGGAGCGCTGTGCGGCCAGCGAGGACATCGACGGGTTTTTCGAGGTGAACCAGCAATTCCACCACCGCATCCAGGAAATCGCCGGAAATCGCTGGCTCACGCAAATGATCGACGATTTGCGCAAGGTCGTGAAACTGAACCGCCGCCACTCGCTGCACGTGGATGGCCGCCTCGCCCAATCGCTCGTCGAACATCGCGGCATCCTCGACGCCCTGCGCCGCGGCGAT
>JAEUNN010000259.1 GCA_016791085.1 Rhodocyclaceae bacterium
CAGCCACAGCCGGCGCAGGGTTTCCCAGCGCGCGACCAGGCCGGCGAGGCGCACTTCGTCCTCGGCCAGTGCGGCCACCGCGGCCGCATCCAGCCCCATGCACTGGGTGGCCAGCGCGGCCAACAGCAGCGGGCGCCGCCCGGGTTGCAGCATGGCGGCCAGCACGTGCTGCAATTCTTCGGCTTCGGCGCTCGCGAATACGCTGGCTTGCGACAGTTCGACGCTGCCTACTCCAAGCCGCGCCAGCGCGCGCTTGATTTTGCCTGCCTGGGCATGGCTCGCCACCAGCACGGCAATGTCGCCGGCCGCGAGCGGCCGGGCGTCGATGCGGATTTGTCCGTTCTGCGCGGCCGCCAGCAGGCGCGCAATTTCCGCTGCGGTGGCGGCGATGGCGGCATCGATGGCGTCGGCGCGCGTGGCGGCGGCGCCATTCGTGAAGGGCAGGCGCCACAGCACCAGGTCGGCGCGGGTGCCGCCGCTCGTGTCCTGCAATTGCGCGCGCGGCTTGGCGCCGGGCTGCACCGGCTGGAATTCCAGGCCGGGCAGCACGAAAGCCTGCGCATTGGCGCCGAACAGCCGGTTGCAGGCGGCGATGAGCCCCGGCACCGAGCGCTGGTTGTAGCCCAGGGTGTAGTTCGCCGCGGCGCGCTGTTTGGCCTGCAGATAGGTGTGCAGATCGGCATTGCGGAAACTGTAGATGGCTTGTTTCGGATCGCCGACCAGGAACATGCTGCCCGGCCGGCCCTCGCCGGCGCCGAATATGCGATCGAATACCGCGAATTGCAGTGGGTCGGTATCCTGGAATTCGTCTATGAGCGCGAACGGATAGCGCTCGCGCAAACGCCCGGCGAGCCAGGGGCAGCGTCCGCCATGGAGCGCCGTGTACAGATTGCCGAGCAGGTCGTCGTAGGCCTGCACGCGGCCTTGCAGTTTGGCGCGCGCGAGGCCGGCGGCGGCCTGATCCAGCATGCGGCGCAGCAGGTCCAGCCGCGCCGATTCGACCTGCCCGGCCAATTGTTCGTGCACATCCAGCAGGCGCTGCGCGGCCGTGAAAAACGCGTGGCTGGGGGGCGTGCATTTGGCTTTGGTGCGCTCTGCGAGCAGGCGGCTGCCGAACAGCGGAAGTTTGGCCCGAACATCGCGCGACTGTGGCAAGGCCAGCGCGCTGGCCGCCAGATATTCGGTCCAGGCTGCGGCGGCGGCTTGAACCGCGGCCGGCTTGTAGGTTTGTGCGTTCAGGGCCGGCAGCGCGTCCAATACCCGCTGGGCGATGCCGGGGTCGGCCAGGCGCCACAGTTCGCGCGCCTGCTCGAAGCTGGATTCCAGCTCGGCGGATAGTGCGTCCAGTTGTGCCGGCGTGGCGGGGGGATCCGTGGGCCACAGCACGCGCGCAAGCGGCCGAGCGACGCGCCGGCGCAGCAGTTCCGCCCAGCTTTGCGGGCTGTCGCCGCCGGCCAGTCGCGCCGCGAGCGCGCGCGGCAGGGGGGAGCCGGCAATTTCGCGGCGCCAGAAATCGGCCGTCGCCTGCAGCCGCAGGCTGAGGTCGTCCGGCATCAGTTCGAGCGCGAACGGCAGTCCCGCCGCGAACGGCACTTCGGCCAGCGCACGCTGGCAAAAGGCGTGGATGGTATGCACGGCGGCGGCGTCGAAATTCGCCAGCGCGGCTTCCAGGCGGCCGCGCAACAGTTCGGGCGCGCCGCTGCCGGCGCGCGCCGCGGCGGCCAGCAGCGCGCGCGTCCAGTCGCTCGCGGCGGCCGGATGTTGCAGCGCGAACAGGGTTTCCTGCAGGCGTGCGCGCAGGCGCGTGCGCAGTTCGGCCGTGGCGGCATTGGTGAAGGTGACCACCAGTATCTGATCGACGCCGTGCCCGCGCTCCAGCACCAGGCGCAAATAGAGCGTCGCGATATTCCAGGTTTTGCCGGTGCCCGCGGACGCCTCGATGAGCGTGACGCCATCCAGCGGGCAGGCAAAGGCGTCAAGTTGCGGGGCGGCGTTCATGCCAGGCGCGGGTCGTCGAGGTGCTGCAGCAGGGGGGCATATACGCTCATGGCGCAGGCGGCGAATTCCGGCTGCGCGAGCGGGCTTTCCACGCCGCGCAGCGCGAGGCGGTAGGCCGGGTCGTAAGATTCGCCGTGGGTGCTGCCGGAACGTCCGGTCCAGCGCTGCATGGCCATGTAATAACTGCCGTCGTGCACGGCATAGGCCCATGCCGACTTGGGGAAAAAATACAGCGGTTCACTAAGTCCGCGCCGGTACATATCCAGCAGTTCTCCCAGCCGCGAGCGCGCATCGGCCACCGTGGCAAGTTCGAAGCGGCCGTCGCGCGAGTGCCACGCAGTGCGTAACGGCAGGTCCGGCGCCGCCGCGCAGGCGAACAGGTGTTTGATCCAGGCCGCCAGGTAATCGGTGGCGCGCGTGTCGTCATAGCGCCACAACACCTGGGTGGTGCCACGCAGGGCGGTCACGCTGCCGTGCAGGCGCCAGCTTGCACCGTCCAGTTGGTAGTCGAACTGTGCACTTGCCGGCGCTCGTGCCGGGATGGCCGTGGCGGCGGTGAGCGCGGCGGCAAAGTCGCAAATCCGGGTGAGTTCCTGTTCAAGCTGCATTCCGCCCAGCGTGCCGTGCGGATATTCGATGCCGGCGGCGGCCAGCGCGCGCAGTTCGCTGCTGCCGCGGCCGGCCAGCGCAGCCGGCAACAAGCGCTGGGCGAGTGCCTGACGGGCCGGAAAGTCGGCCAGAAAAATTTCGTCGTCGGCGATTTCTTCGGGTGTTTCGGAAAGCGCGATGTCCAGCCGCCGCTCCAGCAAGCAGCGGCAGGGATTGCGGAAAAATCGCAGCAATGCGTCGAGCTCGACGCTCTGCCAGGACGCTTGCGGGGCGGGCAGCGGGCTGCGGAAAAACAGCACGGCCGGGGCTGCGTCCTCGTCCGCCGCGCTTTCCGCATCGTCCTCGGCGGGCTGGGGCGCGCCGGGCGGCGCGGGGCGCGCGGCGCCGGCCGTGGCCTGCGCCAGGGCGCTCTGCGCGTCGAAATATTCGCGCTTGTAACTGATGAGGCGCGGGTCGCCGCCTGGGCGGAAATAGGCGGCCGCGAACGGCTGCAGCGGGTGTTCGACGATCATGGCGCAGCGCGCGGCCTGCCAGGCCGCCGGCTGGCCCGGATCGGCCGCCGCCGTGGCCAGGTAGTCCAACAGTTCCGCCACCAGCACGGATGGCGGCAGTGGACTTGCGTCGCGCTGGCTGCGCCCGGTGCAGGTGATGATGAGCGCGTCGCGCGCGGCCAGCACC
>JAEUNN010000374.1 GCA_016791085.1 Rhodocyclaceae bacterium
TGGGCGCACCGCCATCCCGGCGCGCCCGGACTTGACCCAAAGACTGTTTATTTATACAGTTACCGGGTGAAAACCGCCCCCCTCCCCGGCTATGCCGAACTGCACTGCCTGTCCAATTTCAGCTTTCTGCGCGGAGCCTCCAGCGCGGAAGAACTGGTGGAGCGCGCCGCGCAGCTGGGCTATGCCGCGCTCGCCATCACCGACGAATGCACGCTGGCCGGCGCGGTGCGCGCGCATCTGGCCTGGCGCGCGCTGCCGGATGAGGCGCGCGCGGCCTGCAAGCTCATCATCGGCGCGGAAATGCAGCTCGCGGACGGGCCGCGCCTGGTGCTGCTGGCATGCAACCGCAACGGCTACGGCAATCTGTGCGAACTCATCACGGCCGCGCGCATGGATGCCGAAAAAGGCAGTTATCGCGTCACCGTGGACGATTTCGCCTGCGGCCTGCCGGATTGCCTCGCGCTCTACGCGCCGCGCGCGGGTGAGGCCGCCACGCCCATCGCCGCGCAGGCGCGCTGGGTGGCCGAGCGCTTCCCGGGCCGCGCCTGGCTGGCCGTGGAACTGCACCACGGCCCCGACGACGCCGCGCATCTGGCCGCCTGCCGTGCCGCCGCGGCCGCCGCCGGGCTGCCGCTGTGCGCGGCCGGCGACGTGCATATGCACCTGCGCGCGCGCCGCCGCCTGCAGGACGTGCTGACCGCCCTGCGCGCCAACACGCGGCTGGACGACTGCGGCACGGCGCTGTGGCCCAACGGCGAGCGCCATTTGCGCAGCCGCGCGCGGCTGGCCGCGCTGTACCCGGCGCAACTGCTGGCGCAGACGCTGCAAGTCGCCGCGCGCTGCAATTTCACGCTGGACGAACTGCGCTACGAATATCCGCAAGAAATCGTGCCGGCCGGCCACACGCCGGATAGCTGGCTGGCCGAACTGGCAGAGCGCGGTTATACGGCGCGCTGCCAGCAAATCCGCCGCCTGGTCGCCGAACCGGACGCCAAGGCGCGCGAATTCCGCGTCCAGATCGAACACGAACTCGCGCTGATCGCGGAACTTCAGTACGCGCCATATTTCCTGACCGTGCATGACATCGTGGCCTGGGCGCGCGCGCGCGGCATCCTGTGCCAGGGGCGCGGCTCGGCCGCCAATTCCGCCGTGTGCTATTGCCTGGGCATCACCGAAGTCGATCCCTGGCGCGCCAGCATGCTGTTCGAGCGCTTCATATCGCGCGAGCGCAACGAGCCGCCCGACATAGACGTGGATTTCGAGCACGAGCGGCGCGAAGAAGTCATCCAGTACCTGTACGCCAAATACGGCCGCACGCGCGCCGCGCTGGCGGCCGCCGTAACCACCTACCGGCCGCGCTCGGCGCTGCGCGACGTGGGCCGCGCGCTGGGTTTCGACCTCGATCAGTTGAACGACCTGAACAAGCGCTACGCCTGGTGGGACGGCCGCCGCGTGGCGCCCGAGCGCCTGGCCGAAGCCGGCTTCGACCTCGCGTCGCCGCGCGTCGCCATGCTGATAGCACTGACCAATCAGCTCATAGGCTTTCCGCGCCACCTGTCGCAGCACACCGGCGGCTTCGTGATCGCGCGCGGCCTGTTGTCGCGCCTGGTGCCGGTGGAAAACGCGCGCATGCCGGAGCGCTCGGTCATACAGTGGGACAAGGACGACCTCGACGCGCTGGGCCTGCTCAAGGTCGACGTGCTGGCGCTGGGCATGCTCACGGCAATCCGTAAAACCCTCGATGCGGTCAATGCCGCGGCCGGCTCCGCGCTCGGCCTGGGCGACATTCCGCCCGAAGATCCGGCCACTTACGCCATGCTGCGGGCGGCCGATTCGGTGGGCGTGTTCCAGGTCGAATCGCGCGCACAAATGGCCATGCTGCCGCGCTTGCAACCGCGGCGCTATTACGACCTGGTGGTGGAAGTGGCCATCGTGCGGCCGGGCCCGATACAAGGCGGCATGGTGCATCCTTACCTGCGCCGCCGCCAGGGCCTGGAAGCGGTCGATTACCCCTCGGCGGCCGTGCAGGCGGTGCTGGAACGCACGCTGGGCGTGCCGATATTCCAGGAACAGGTCATGCAGCTGGCGGTCGTCGCGGCCGGCTTCACGCCCGGCGAAGCCGACCAGTTGCGCCGCTCCATGGCGGCCTGGCGCCGGCGCGGCAGCCTGCACCCGTTCCAGGCCAAACTGGTCGAAGGCATGCGCGCGCGCGGCTACAGCGAGGAATTTGCCGAGCGCATATTCCGCCAGATCGAAGGTTTCGGCGAATATGGCTTTCCCGAATCGCACGCGGCAAGTTTTGCGCACCTCGTGTATGCCTCGGCCTGGCTCAAGCGCCACCACCCGGCCGCCTTCCTGTGCGGACTGTTGAATTCCCAGCCCATGGGCTTTTACATGCCCGCACAACTGATCGCCGACGCGCGCCGCCACGGCGTCGACGTGCTGCCGGCCGACGCCGGCCATTCCGACTGGGATTGCCAGCTCGAAGCCGCCGCCGCGGGTTGCGCCGCGCGGCTGGGACTAAGACAAATCAAAGGCCTGTCCGAAACCACCGCACGGCGCATAAGCGCGGCGCGCACGCACGCCGCCTATGCCGACGTCGATGATCTGGCGCGGCGCGCGCAACTGAGCAATGCCGAACTGCGCCTGCTCGCGGCCGGCGGCGCGCTCGCCAGCCTGGCCGGTCACCGCCGCCAGGCCTATTGGGCCGCCGCCGCCGACCTGCCCGACGGCGTGCTGGAACAGGCCGGTGTGGCCGAAGGGCGGCTCGCGCTGCCGGCGCCCTCGGAGGGCGAAACCATAGGCGCGGATTACGCCAGCCTGGGCTATACGCTCGGCCGCCACCCGCTCGCGCTGTTGCGTGCGCGCCTCGCGCGCGAGCGCTTCGTGAGCGCACAGGAAATGAACCACTATCCGGACCGCAAACTCGCCCGCACGGCCGGCCTCGTGACCTGCCGCCAGCGCCCCGGCACGGCCAGCGGCGTGGTGTTCGTCACCCTCGAAGACGAAACCGGCTACGCCAACATCATCGTGCGCGGCGACCTGGTCGAAAAACAGCGGCGGGAACTATTGGGCGCCAGTTTATTGGGCGTCTATGGCCAAATATCGCGCGAAGGCCCGGTCGTGCACCTGATCGCGGCCCGCCTCGTCGATCGCAGCGAATTGCTCGGCAACCTGGAAACCAGAAGCCGGAATTTTCACTGAGGGGCGGCACGAAAAACCTGCGTGCCGGCAAATGGCCTCAGCCCGTAGGGGGAACAAACGTGGGTATTCATCGCGGAATTCATCGTTCCCACGCTGGAGCGTGGGAACGATCGATTAACGCCTGGCAGCGCCGCAGAACCGTAGGGCGGAAAAGCGCAGCGCATTCCGCCGTATGGGGACAACGTGCCCGGACAAGCTCGCAGCGCGCCGTTCAGCGCCCGACTTTCATCGTTTCATCGTTCCCGCGCTCCAGCGTGGGAACGCATCCCAAGGCGCTCCAGCGCCTCGCAGCATGCAAAACCAGGAACGGACGGCCCCCTCCCCTCCAGCGGCCTGTGTGCACCGCTGGAGCGGTGCAGCAGGCGTTCCCACGCTGGAGCGTGGGAACGATCGATTAACGCCTGGCAGCGCCGCAGAACCGATCGGGTCGAGCCAGCGGGATTGCGCCCGCTGACCCTCCCACACCACCGGACATGCGGTTTTCCGCATCCGGCGGTTGAGCCCGGCGGGCTCAACCCGCAAGCTCCCATGGAATGATGAAGCCGTATTGATTGAGCG
>JAEUNN010000394.1 GCA_016791085.1 Rhodocyclaceae bacterium
CAGGACCTGGCCATCGCCCAGCGCCTGGCCGCGGCCGAGCCGCAGCACGCCGGCTACCAGCGCGACCTGTCCGTGTCCTACGAGCGGCTGGGCGACCTCATGCGCACCCTGGGCCAGGCCGACACCGCGCGCCAGTATTTCGAGCAAAGCCTGGACCTACGCGCGCGCCTGGCCGCCGCCGAGCCGCAGCGCGCCGACTACCAGCGCGACCTGTCCGTGTCCTACGAAAAGCTCGGCAATGTGCTGCACGATCTGGGCCAGACGGACGCCGCGCGCCAGTATTACGAGCAGGACCTGGACATCGCCCAGCGCCTGGTCCGCGCCGAGCCGCAGCGCGCCGACTACCAGCGCGATCTGGTCATTTCCCTGATGCGCATGGCGGATGCCGAACCGCAGCGCGCACAAGAACACCTGACCCGCGCATTGGACATATTGCACGCCTTGCGCGCGGCCGGGCTGCAGGTATACCAGCGCGACGAAATGATCGCCGCCCTCGAACACCTGACCAGCCAGACCTGATGCGGCACGGATATTTACCGGCTGTGGAAGCGCCCGATCTTGCCCACACGTAGGCCGTAATCCCCGCAGGGAATTGCACCGCAGGCCGCAGTACATGCCCCACCCTGCGCCCGTAGCCGACCAAGCTCACCGTACGGCGGATTGCGCCTTCGGCTTATCCGCCCCGCGGGCGCTGGGGGCGCGGGTGTCCCGCCCGCGAAACGAGCGCATCGCGCAGGCGACAAGTCCGAATCTGAACTGCATGCGGGCAAGACGCCCGCACCCCCAAGCCCTCGCAGTCCTCGCAGTCCGCGTAGGGCGGAAAAGCGCAGCGCATTCCGCCGTAGGCGGCGGTTCATGCCCCACCCTGCGTGGACAGCCGACCAAACTCACCCTACGGCGGATTGCGCCTTCGGCTTATCCGCCCCGCGGGCGCTGGGGGCGCGGGCGTCCCGCCCGCGAAACGAGCGCATCACGCAGGCGACAAGTCCGAATCGGAACTGCATGCGGGCGAGACGCCCGCACCCCCAAGCCCTCGCAGTCCTCGCAGTCCGCGTAGGGCGGAAAAGCGCAGCGCAGTCCGCCGTAGGCGGCGGTTCATGCCCCAGCCTGCGTGGACAGCCGACCAAACTCACCCTACGGCGGATTGTGCCTTCGGCTTATCCGCCCCGCGGGCGCTGGGGGCGCGGGCGTCCCGCCCGCGAAAAAAGCGCATCACGCGGGCGACAAGTCCGAATCTGAACTGCATGCGGGCGAGACGCCCGCACCCCCAAGCCCTCGCAGTCCTCGCAGTCCTCGCAGTCCTCGCAGCCCTCATGGCTGGGCGGAAAAGCGCAGCGCATTCGGCCGTATGCGGCGGTTCATGCCCCACCCTGCGCCCGTAGCCGACCAAACTCAGCATACGGCGGATTGCGCCTTCGGCTTATCCGCCCTACGGGCTTGCGCGCCTGCGTCCTTGCCGCACGGTCCGCCCCCCCGGGCGCTGGGGGCGCGGGCGTCCCGCCCGCGAACAGCCCGCGTTGGCCCTAATCCCCGCCGCGAATTACGCCGTATGCCGCGATGCTGCCGGCGCAATTCCCTGGCGGGGATTGCACCCTACCCAAACTGCAGGCCTTGCGCGCAGCCGGGCCGCAGCCTTCGTAGCGGCAATTGCCCGGCGGGAATTGCCGCCTGGCTGAACGGCAGCCTGGCCGGACTGGCGTTCCTTGCGCCCACCGCCGCACCAGCATGGCGCAAGCTGCGCTGGTTTATGCTTGTGCCCCCCAATTTTCCGTGTTGCCGCCATGCGATCCTTGCGCGAATTCGCCCGGCGTTATCTGCTTGCGGACGCGGCCCCGCTATCCTCCGCCGAGCGCCTG
>JAEUNN010000429.1 GCA_016791085.1 Rhodocyclaceae bacterium
CCCGCGGCGGCGCTGGTGCAGGACACCTATTTCGTGGCCGGCGAATGGGTGCCGGCCGGCACGCCCATCGTGTCGCTATTGCCGCCGGGCAATATCAAGCTGCGCTTTTTCGTGGCTCAGGGCGAAGTGGCCGGCATCAAGCCGGGCGACCGCGTCGAAGCAAGCTGCGATGGCTGCGCCGCCCCCATCGCGGCCACGGTGAGTTATGTCGCGCCGCAGCCGGAATACACGCCGCCGGTCATATACAGCAAGGACAGCCGCGGCAAACTGGTGTTTCTGGTGGAAGCGCGCCCGGCGCCCGCGGACGCCCTGCGCCTCAAGCCGGGCCAGCCGCTGGACGTGCGCGCGGCGGCCGCCCGGCCTTGAGCACGCGCCCATGCCGGACGACGACCTGGTCATAGACGTACAGAAGCTCAACAAGCGCTTCGGCGACAAGCACGTCGTGAAAGACTTGTCGCTGTCGGTGCGGCGCGGCGAAATTTACGGCTTTCTGGGCCCCAACGGCAGCGGCAAAACCACCTCGATACGCATGCTGTGCGGCCTGCTCACGCCGGATTCCGGCAGCGGCACCTGCCTGGGCCTGGACGTGATCCGCGACACCGCGGCGATCAAGCGCGAAGTGGGCTACATGACGCAGCGCTTTTCGCTGTGGGAAGACCTCAACCTGCGCGAAAACCTGGATTTCGTGGCGCGCATGTACGGCATGCGCGAGCGCCGCCGCGTGGTGAGCGAGGCGCTCGAATCCCTGGGCCTCGCGGCGCGCGAAAAACAGCTTGCCGGTGCCTTGTCGGGCGGCTGGAAACAGCGCCTGGCGCTGGCCGCCTGCATGCTGCACAAGCCCAGACTGCTATTGCTGGACGAACCCACGGCCGGCGTAGACCCCAAGGCGCGGCGCGATTTCTGGCAGGCCATACACCGGCTCGCCGCGGACGGCATATCGGTGCTGGTTTCCACGCACTACATGGACGAGGCGGAACGTTGCCACCGCCTGGCCTATATCGCCTACGGCAACCTGCTCGCCAGCGGAACGGCGGAATCCATCATCGCCGAGCAGAAACTATCCACCTGGTCGGTCAGCGGCCCCGGCCTGGCGGCGCTGGCGGAAAGCCTGCGCGGCCAGCCCGGCGTCGATCTGGTCACGCCTTTCGGCAGCACGCTGCACGTGACCGGGCGCGACGCCCAGGCGCTGGCCGCGACCGCGGCGCGCCACGCGCAGCAGGCGCCGCAGCACTGGGAGCGCATACAGCCGGGGCTGGAGGACGTGTTCATCGCGCTCATGGAAGGCGTGCCGCAAACATGAGCGCCCGCGCCGCCTGCGGCCGCGCGCCGCCCCCGCAGCGGAGACGCGCATGAACGGCTTTTCGTACGCGCGCTGGGTGGGCATCATGCTCAAGGAATTCATCCAGCTCAAGCGCGACCGGCTGACCTTCGGCATGATCATAGGCATACCGGTCATGCAGTTGCTGCTGTTCGGTTTCGCCATCAATTCCGATCCCAAATCGCTGCCCACCGCGGTGCTGTCGGCCGACCACAGTTCGCTCGCGCGCAGCATACTGGCCGGGCTCAGGAACAGCGGCTATTTCCGCATCGTGCGCGAACTGGACAGCGAAGCCGAAGCCGACCGCCTGCTGGGCGACGGCGAGGTGCAGTTCGTGGTGCATATCCCGGAAAATTTCGCGCGCCGCGTGGTGCGCGGCGAACGCCCGGCGCTGCTGATCGAAGCCGACGCCACCGACCCTTCGGCTACCGCCAACGCCGTCGCCGCGCTGGGCGGCATAGGCCAGACCGCGCTGGCGCGCGAATTCGCCGGCACGCTGGCGCCGCTCGCGCACGCCCCGGACGCGCTGGACATACGCGTACACCGGCGCTTCAATCCGGAAGGCGTGACCCAGTACAACATCGTGCCGGGCCTGCTCGGCGTAATCCTGACCATGACCATGGTGCTCATGACCGGGCTGGCCATGACGCGCGAGCGCGAGCGCGGCACTTTCGAAAACCTGCTCGCCACGCCGGCCCTGCCGATCGAAGTCATGACCGGCAAAATCGTGCCCTACATCCTGATCGGCCTGGTGCAGGTAAGCCTGGTG
This sequence comes from Rhodocyclaceae bacterium, assembly GCA_016791085.1. GTDB lineage: Bacteria > Pseudomonadota > Gammaproteobacteria > Burkholderiales > Rhodocyclaceae > JAEUNM01. The sequence goes on from JAEUNN010000429.1 coordinate 2,088, forward strand.
CTGCTGGCCGCGCATTTCATATTTCACGTGCCCATGCATGGCAGCCTGTTCGCCGTCTATGGCGTGGTGCTGTTGTTCATCGCCGCCAACCTCACGCTGGGCATCACCTTTTCCACGCTGGCGCGCAATCAGCTGCAGGCCATGCAGATGACCTTCTTTTTCTTCCTGCCGTCGATACTGCTGTCCGGCTTCATGTTCCCGTTTCGCGGCATGCCGGGCTGGGCGCAGGTCATAGGCAACCTGTTGCCGCTCACGCATTTTCTGCGCCTGGTGCGCGGCATATTGCTGAAGGGCAGCGGCGCCGCCGAACTGTGGCCGGACGTATGGCCGCTGGGACTGTTCATGCTGGTCGTGCTGGGCGCCGGGCTCAAGCTGTACCGGCGCACGCTGGATTGAGCCGCGCCGCCATGCACCGCGCCGCCTACCTGGCCTGCGACCGCTTTCCGTCCGCCAAGGGCGCCGCCACGCATATCGCGCAAATGGCGGAAACCCTGTTCGAGCACTATGACGGCGGGCGCCTGGTGGTTACCGGCGCGCCCGAGCTGCCGGCCTATCAGCGCGACCATGCCATCGAAATCCACCGCGCCCGCACGCCCGGCGCCACGCCGCTGGCGCGCGCGCTGGAGTACGCGCAGTTCGCGGCCGGCGTGCTGGCGCGGCGGCCGCCGGAAATCGTGCATTACCGCGACATTTGGTCCGGCGCCGCGGTGGAGCGCACCTGCCCGGCCGCGACGCGCCGCATATTCGAGGTGAATGGCCTGCCGTCCGTGGAATGGGCCGAGCGCTACCCGGGGCTGGGCGCCGGCACGCTGGCCAAACTGCGCGCACTCGAAGCGCGCCAGCTCGCCGCCGCGCACCATGTCATCACGCCGTCGGCCACCATCGCGCAGAACCTGGCGCGCTGGGGCGTCGCGCTACCGCCCTGCACGCTGGTGCCGAATGGCGCCGACCTGCCCGAGGCGGCGCCCGGCCCGCCGCCGCTCGCCCTGCCGTACATCCTTTATTTCGGCGCCCTGCAGGGCTGGCAGGGGGTGGCCGACGCGATCGCCGCATTTGCCCTGCTGGCCGATATGCCCGGCCTGATGCTGGTGATCGCCAGTTCCAATCCCGAACGCCACGCCGAAGCCCTGCAGGAACGCGCCCTGCACCTGGGCGTGGCGGGCCGCGTGCTGTGGCTGTACGCCCTGCCGCGAGCGCAACTTGCGCACTGGCTGGCCGGCGCGCGCTGCACGGTGGCGCCATTCACGCAGTGCGCGCGCAACCTGCTGCAAGGTTTCGCGCCGCTCAAGGTGCTGGAATCCATGGCCGCCGGCGTGCCGGTGGTGGCGTCCGACCTGCCCGCCACGCGCGAAATTTTGCGCCACGGCGAACATGGCCTGCTGGTACGCCCGGAACGCCCGGGCGAACTGGCGCGCGCGCTGCGCGCCCTGCTCGACGACGCGGACCTGCGCGCGCGCCTGGGCGCGGCCGCCCGTGCGCACGTGGCGGCTCACTACACCTGGCGCGCCGCGCGTGCAAAACTGCGCGCGTTGTATCAGGAACTACACGACACACGGCCGCCACCGCTTGCGGTATAAGGCATATGAGTTCCACGCCCCTGCCCGCCCCATGACAGATGCCATTCACCAGAGCGGCCTGTTCCTGCTCGAAGGCCGCGCCGACTGCCGCAGTTGGCTGGCTGCGCTGGACCGGGCCGAAGCGCGCCTGCGCACGCATCACCGCAAATACTCGATATTCATGTGGATGGCCATCGTGCTGGCGATAGCCGGGGTGGTCGGCTTCGTGATCGGGATGGAAGCCGAAAGCTTCCTGGGCGTGGTGGGCGCGGTCGCCGTCATCATTTTCGCAGTCTGGCTGGCCATCCGCATGCATCGCCGCCGCGCCTGCAAATTCACCGGCCCGGCGCGCAGGCTGGTGGCGGAAATCGCGCGCCGCCTACCCAAGCACCACTCGCTCTACCTGCGCTGCGATTTCGCCCACCCGGCCAGCAAAAAATACGTGCACTCGCAAAAATCCGTCGCTTTCGGCCGCGTCGAATTCAAGCGCTACGAAGACCGCTGGCTATCCGGCGAAATCGCCCACGGACGCGAACTACGCCTGCGCTTTGCGCAGATCGACACCCTGATCAGCAAGGAAAAGGTGAAGCGCCGCCGCTCGCGCGACAAGCACAAACCCGCCAGCTACCGCCTGGACAGCCGCTACACCGGGCTGCTGGTGCTGCGCGGCGAGGGCTTCGTGCTGCAGCCGGCCGGACGCGGCATGCAGATGCGGCGCGGCAATCGCGCCGCGCGCGTGCGGGCCAAACGCCGCAGCGACTGGAATTCCTCCAAACCCGAACAGGGCGGCGATACGCGCCCGCTGCTGGCATTGCTGGACCAGCTTTCCGCCGCGCTGGCGCCGGCAGCAGGGAGATAAGCCGTGGCAAGTTGCAGCGTCAAACAAGGTTTTCTGCTGTTGCACGAATGCGGCGGCGATGCACAGTTCAATTGCGCGAGCTGCGCCGCGCCCATTTGTGCCGGCCACGCCGCCATGCGCCCGCAGGCCGGTGGCTGGCTGTGCCCGGCCTGCGCGCACGAGGCGGATGCGCAAAATGGCGAAGCGGAACACGGCGACCCGGATGCCGCCACGGCCGGCGCCGGCAGCGGCACTTTTTCTGCCGGCATGGGTTTCGCTGCGTCCGACCACCTGGGCTTCACGTCGGGCCGCGCGCGCGAGCCCGATGCCGGCTCGGCAACGTTCGACGACAGTTGAACCTGCCGCGCGGCTGGCGCGAATTTGGCGCAGGCCACGGCTGGCATGGGCCCATGCGCTGAACCGGATCGATCGCCGGCGCGGAACGTCCAGAGCCGCGAAGCGTGGATGGAAATGTTGCGGGCGGGGCAAATGCCCGGTCCGGCGCCGGGATGCCCCGTTTGGCGCGTGAGTTGGGTTCGACCACGGCATTCGCGGCGAGACCTGCCTTGCCAGCGCCCTTCGACCGGCTCAGGGAGAACGGGAGGAAAATTTGCCGGAGCACCCGCCAGGCACACGGTGCCGACAGGTAGCGCGCGCGTTCGGCCGCAACGTGCGCGCGGAATCCGGCGCCATGCCTGCCGGGCGCCGGAATCGCAAAACCCAAGCTTGACGGCACCGGGAGTGCCCCTCGAATGCGCATAGCCTGGCTGACCGA
>JAEUNN010000441.1 GCA_016791085.1 Rhodocyclaceae bacterium
TCGTCGCCCGGCTCGACGCTGCCGCGTTCGTGTTCCAGCACGATCAGGCAATTGGCTTCGGACATGGAGCGCAATATGCCCGAGCCCTGGCCGCCGGTGGGGCGGACTTTCCAGGCGCCGTTTTCGCGGTACATGATGCCGCGCTGGAATTCGCTGCGGCCGGGGTTCTTGTATAGCGCCACGCTGCAGGGCAGGCGCAGCATGGGCTGTTCGGGCAGGGGGTGCTGGCCCATCATGGTGAGCAGGGCGTCGCGTACGAATACGTAGAAGGTGATCATGACCGCCACGGGGTTGCCGGGCAGGCCGAACAGCATGGCATTGCCTATGCGGCCGAAGGCCATGGGGCGGCCGGGTTTCATGGCGATTTTCCAGAATGCGACTTCGCCCAGTTTGGCCATCAGTTCGCGCACGAAATCGGCTTCGCCCACCGATACGCCGCCGCTCGTGATGACGGCGTCGGCGGCGTCCGCGGCGGCCGTGAAGGCGGCTTCGAGATCTTCGGGCCGGTCGCGCGCGACGCCGAAATCCAGCACTTCGCAGCCCAGGCGGCGCAACATGCCGTCTATCGTATAGCGGTTGCTGTCGTAAATCTGGCCCGGCGCGGCCGGCGTGCCCAGGCTGGCCAGTTCGTCGCCGGTCGACAGCACGGCCACGCGCAGGCGGCGTTTGACTTTGACTTCCACGACGCCCAGCGAGGCGAGCAGACCTACATCGGCCGGCCGCAGCAATTTGCCGGCCGCCAGTGCGGGCGCGCCGGCGCGCAAATCTTCGCCGGCGCGGCGGCGGTTCTGGCCGGCTTTCTGGCCGGGCGGGATGATTGCGCAATCTCCGTCGGTCTTGACGCGCTCCTGTACCGCCACGGTGTCGAGCCCGGCCGGCATGACGGCGCCGGTCATGATGCGCACGCATGCGCCGGGCGCCACCTCGCCCTCGAACGGGCGGCCCGCGTAGGCGATGCCGGCAATGCGCATGCGCGTTTCGCCGTCGCGCGCCAGGTCGGCGTGGCGCAGCGCGTAGCCGTCCATCGCGGAATTGTCGTGCGGGGGCACGTCCATGGGCGATATCACGTCGCGCGACAGCACGCGGCCCAGCGCGGCGCGTATGAACAGTTGTTCTTCACCGGCCACGGGACGCACCAGTTCGCGCACCAAACTGCGCGCGCGTTCGACCGGCAGGGAATTCGGGTCGTAATCGCCGGCGCAGGACAGGGCCTGGAATATCGAATCTACGGCTTGGGCGGTGCTCACCGTTGCTGCTCCCCTCGTTGCGCGAGCCGTTCCAGCTCTTGCGGCGTATTGATGTTGGCGAAGCATTCCGCTTCGTCGTCGAAATCACAACTTACGGCGGCGACGGCGTCGAACCAGGTGTCGATCTTGCGCCCGCCGCCGGCCAGGTACGTTTCCAGTTCGGGCAACAGCGCCCGGCTCACCAGCGCGAATACCGGGTGCGCCTGGCCGCCCGCACGCGCGTAGGCGAGGCGCGCGCCGGCTCGAGTCAGCGCGTCCGCCAGCCGCGCCGCCAGGTCCGGCGGCAGGAAGGGCGAGTCGCAGGGCGCGGTCAGCACATAAGAGGTGGCGGCGCGCGCCAGGCCGGCGTGCAGGCCGGCCAGTGGCCCGGCAAAGCCGCCTATCGCATCCGCCAGCACCGGATAGCCCCATGCGGCATAGCGTTCGGCGTTCTGGTTGGCGTTGATCAGAATGGCGCTCACCTGCGGGCGCAAACGCTCCAACACCCAGGCCGCCATGGGCCGGCCGCGAAAATCCGCGAGGCCTTTGTCCACGCTGCCCATGCGGCGGCCCAATCCGCCCGCAAGTACCAGGCCGGTGATGCTGCTTGCGATCTGGTTGTCTGGCGTCATGGCGGGTTCAGGCGGCTCGCGTCACGGTGCGGCGCAGGTGTCGGATGGATGTTTACTTGGCGACCCGCGCGCGCCGCGGGGGCGTCACGCGGCGTGTAGACGCTTGCGGCGTCGCGGCCGGTTTGCGGGCGCGCCCCGGCAGTTACGGAACATACAGGCATGGCGCATTGTACTAGCGGCGCCGGCGCCCCGGCCTCAGCCGCCGATATAGGACATTTCGACCTTCGTGCGCAGCGCGGCGGTTGCGGCACTGCGCAGTTCGGAATAGCGGTCGCCGCGCGCGCGCCAGATGGCGCCGATCACGCTGGACAGTTCCGCATCGCTGGCCCCGGCGCGCAGCAGCGCGCGCAGGTCGTGGCCGCTGCCCGCGAACAGGCAGGTATAGAGCTTGCCGTCGGTGGACAGGCGGGCGCGCGTGCAGGTCGAACAGAACGGGTGGGTTACCGACGAAATGACGCCGATTTCACCGCCGCCGTCCTGGTAGCGCCAGCGCTCGGCGACTTCCCCGGTGTAATTCGGATCTATCGCTTCGAGCGGCATTTCGGCGTTTATGCGCCGCACCACTTCGCGGCTGGGCAACACTTCTTCGAGCTTCCAGCCGTTGGAACTGCCGACGTCCATGTATTCGATGAAGCGCACGATATGGCCGCTGCCATGGAAATGCCGCGCCATGTCCACGATGTTCTGGTCGTTGGTGCCGCGCTTGACCACCATGTTGATCTTGATCGGCCCCAGGCCGGCGGCCGCCGCGGCGTCTATGCCTTCGAGCACGCGCGATACCGGATAGCCCACGTCATTCATGCTGCGGAAGGTTGTTTCGTCGAGCGCATCCAGGCTGACCGTGACGCGCGCAAGCCCGGCCGACCGGAGCGCGCGCGCCTTGCGCGCGAGCAGCGAGCCGTTGGTGGTGAGCGTGAGTTCCACGCCATCGAGCCGCGCGAGCTGTTCGATCAGCGCCTCGATATTGCGCCGCAATAGCGGTTCGCCGCCGGTCAGGCGGATTTTGCTCACGCCGTGGTCTACGAACAGGCGCGCGAGCCGCACGATTTCTTCGAAGCTCAGCAATTGTTCGCGCGCCAGGAACTGGTAGTCGGCGTTGAACACCGACTTCGGCATGCAATAGGTGCAACGGAAATTGCAGCGATCGGTCACAGAGATGCGCAAGTCGTGCACCTTGCGGCCGTGCATGTCGGTGAGACTGCCGGTGGCGGCCATGATGGGCGCCGGTATCGGCGCCGCCGTCTGGGCGTTTTTGAGCGGAATGATGATGCGTTCGGTCATCGTGCACTCTTGCAAGCGGTTGCATAGGTTGGACAGGTGCAATGCTAGCAAACGCGCTGCGGGGCGAAAATTGATCTTTGCAAATTTTCGCTTCGGGCACACCCTGATTATGGTCAGGTCCACGCAGCTCCTCAAGCTTGTCATGTATCAACTGGTTTTGCCGCCCGCGCAGCGTGCGGATCTCGAGAACTGGGCCCGCGCCGGCTATCCGCTGGAAGTGTGCGGCCTGCTGCTGGGCCGCCGCGTCGGCGACGGCGCCCGCGTCGAGCGCGTACGCAGCGCGCGCAACCTTTCGGTGGATCGCGCGCACGACCGCTTCGAACTCGATCCGCTGGATTTTCTGCCCATAGACGCCGAAGCGCGCGAATCCGGCCGGGAAATTCTGGGCGTGTGGCACACCCATCCGGATCATCCCGCGCGGCCGTCGGAAACCGACCGTGCCGCGGCCTGGCCGGGCTGGTCTTACGTAATCCTGTCGGTGGCGCAGGACGGCGTGCGCGATGTGCGCTCGTGGCGCCTCGAACAGGGCGAATTTGTCGAAGAAGCCGTTGCGGACGAGCCGGAAGCCGCGGCCTGATCCGATCTGGAGGCCGGCATGGCCAAAGTTATCGTACGCATCCCCACCCCCTTGCGCCCGTTTGCGGGTGGCCAGGCGGAAGTGCAGGCCGAAGGCGCCACGGCCGCCGAAGTGCTGGCCAGCCTGGGCCGCAGCTATCCGGATTTGTGTGCGCGCGTGCTGGATGCCGAAGGCGCGCCGCGCGTATTCGTGAACGTGTTCGTGGGCCACGACCGGCTGCGCGACAAGGCGGCGCTGGCGGCGCCGCTGGGCGCCGCCGCGGTGATATCCATCGTGCCCGCAGTCGCTGGAGGGCATGATGCTGACCAAAGATCGAAGGCTTTCTGAACTGAAAGCGCAAATCGCCGAAATTACCCCGGCCGAGGCGCTGGCCCTGCAGGCGCGCGGTGCGGCCTTGCTGGACGTGCGCGAAGCCGATGAAGTCGCCCAGGGCAGCCCGCGCGGGGCGCTGCGCATTACGCGCGGCTATCTCGAACTGAAGGTGGAAGACGCGCTGCCCGACCCCGAGCGGCCGGTGGTGGCGCTGTGCGCGGGGGGAACGCGTTCGCTGTTCGCGGCCGGCACGTTGCGCGAACTGGGCTACCGCCACGTCTATTCGCTGCAGGGCGGCTTCAACCGCTGGAAAAACGAGGGCCTGCCGTTCGACGTTCCGCCGCGCCTGGATGCCGGCGCGCGCGAGCGCTATGCGCGCCACCTGCTCATGCCCGAGGTGGGCGAAGCGGGCCAGCTCAAACTGCTGGCGTCGAAAGTGCTGCTGATCGGTGCCGGCGGGCTGGGTTCGCCGGCGGCGTTTTACCTGGCGGCGGCCGGCGTGGGGCGCATAGGCCTGGTCGATCACGACACGGTCGACCGCAGCAATCTGCAGCGCCAGATTTTGCATGCCGACGATCGCCTGGGCATGCCCAAGGTGGAATCGGCCAAACGCACGCTGCTCGCGCTGAACCCGGCGCTGGACGTGCAGACTTACCCGACCCGCCTGGATAGCGGCAATGTCGAAAGCCTGTTCGGCGGTTACGACCTCATCGTGGATGGGTCCGACAATTTCCCCACGCGCTACCTCGTGAACGACGCCTGCGTGAAGCTCGGACTGCCCTGCGTGCATGGTTCGGTATATCGCTTCGAGGGCCAGGCGACGGTATTCTGGCCGCGCTATCCGGGCCGGCGCGGCCCTTGCTACCGCTGTCTGTTTCCCGAGCCGCCGCCGCCGGAACTGGCGCCGTCCTGCGCCGAAGCCGGCGTGCTGGGGGTGTTGCCGGGCGTGATCGGTCTGATCGAGGCCGTCGAGGCGCTCAAATTGCTGCTGGGCATAGGCGACCCGCTGGTCGGCCGGCTGTTGTGTTACGACGGCCTCGCGCAACGCTGCACGGAATTTACCGTGACGCCCGATCCGGGCTGCCGCTGGTGCGCCGAAGGTGCGCCCTTCCCGGGTTATGTCGATTACGAGCAATTTTGTTCGTCCGCCGCATGAACCCGGATTTGAGCCATTTCGGAGCGCTTGCCGCGGCGGTCGGCGCTACGCCCCTGGTCGAACTGACGGCCGGGCTGGGGCTGGCGCCGCCGCTGCGGCTGTTCGCGAAACTGGAAAGCGTGAATCCCGGCGCGTCCATCAAGGATCGCCCGGTGCTGCGCATGCTGCAGGCCGGCATCGCGGCCGGCGCCCTGGCCGGCGGCCGGCGCGTGCTCGATTCGTCTTCCGGCAACGCCGGCATTTCGTATGCGATGCTGGGCGCCGCGCTGGGCGTGCCGGTCAGCATCGTGGTGCCCGGGAATGCCAGCGCGGAACGCCTGGCGCGCATCCATGCGCATGGCGCCGAACTGATATTGACCGATCCGCTGGAAGGCTACGACCACGCGCTGCGCACCGCGCAAGCGCTGGCCGCGCAATATCCCGAGCGCTACTGGTACTGCAACCAGTACGCGAATGCGGAAAACTGGCGCGCCCATTACGATGGCACCGGGGCGGAAATTCTGCGCCAGCTGCAAGCGCTGGATTTGCACGCGGACTGTTTCGTGGCCGGCGTGGGCACCGGCGGCACGCTTACCGGCGTGGCGCGCCGCCTGCGCGAGGCGCATCCCGGGCTGGCTGTGTACGCGGCGATACCGGATGCGTTTCCGGGCATAGAAGGCCTGAAACCGCTGGGCGCCGCAGGCGACATCGTGCCGGACATCCTGGACGCCAGCCTGATCGACGAGCGCATAGGCATCAGCGCCGAGCACGCCGTCGCGATGTGCCGGCGCCTGGCCGCGCTGGGTTTGTTCGTCGGCCCTTCGTCGGGTGCCTACGTGCATACCGCGCTAGCCGTTGCGCGTAGCGGGCGGCACCGCACCATCGTGACGATATTGTCGGACAGCGGCGAGCGCTATTTGTCGGTCGGCCTCTGGCCGGCTGGCTAAGATGTCCTCTGGCCCGAGCGCGCGCGTTCGTAGAGCGGCATCACCTCGGGCAGGTGGCGCCGAATTTCGTCTATGCGGTTGTTGCCCGAGGGGTGCGTGGATAGCCAGGCCGGCGGGGCGTTCTTTTGCGCCGCCAGCATTTTCTGCCACAGCGTGATGCCGGAGCGCGGGTCGAATGCCGCGCGCGCGGCCAGATCGAGGCCCACCACGTCGGCTTCGGTTTCATCGTCGCGCGAAAATTTCAGCGACAACAGGTTGCCGCCCAGGTGGAAAGCGTCGGCGTAGCGGCCTTTGCCTATGAACTGTCCGAGCAATTCGGCGCCCAGCCGCGTGGCCTGGGTTTTGGCGATGCGTTCGCGCGCGTGCTCGCGCAGTGCGTGGGCAATTTCGTGCCCCATCACCATGGCCGCTTCGTCGTCGGTGAGCTTCAGGTTCTGCAGCAGTCCGGTATAGAACGCGATTTTGCCGCCGGGCATGCAGAAGGCGTTCACCTGCTGCGAACGGATCAGTATGACTTCCCATTTCCAGTCGCGCGCATGGGCGTTGAAGCGGTCGGCGAACGGAATGATGCGCCGGGCGATCTCGCGCAGGCGCTGCACCTGCGGATCGCTATCCGGCGCCAGCGCATTTTTGGCCGCCGC
>JAEUNN010000448.1 GCA_016791085.1 Rhodocyclaceae bacterium
GCCGCAAAAACAGTTTGCCGTCGCTGCGGCGCGCCACGACTGGGTGTTGTGCGTGGATTCCGACGAGCGCGTCACGCCGGACCTTGCCACGGCCATCGAAGAGGCGCTCGCGGCGCCGGTAGCCGGGGCCTATCGCTTCGCGCGTTCCAACCGCTTCATGGGACGTTATCTGCGCCACGGCGAAGGTTATCCGGACTGGAGCTTGCGCCTGTTCGACCGCCGCCAGGCGCGCTGGTCCGACGATGCGGTCCATGAAAAAGTTCTCTACCCGGGCGAACCCGCCACGCTGGCCGGCGATCTGCTGCACGACACCGAAGAAACCCTGGAATCCTACATCGCCAAGCAAAACCGCTATACCACGCTGGCCGCGCGCCAGGCCGTGGCGGCCGGCAAGCGCGCCGGCGCCGCGCGCATGCTGGCGAGTCCGGTGCTGCGCTTCGTGAAGTTCTATTTTTTCCGCGGCGGCTTTCTGGATGGCTTGCCGGGGTTCGTGCACATTTCCGTCGGCTGTTTCAACAGCTTCCTGAAATATGCAAAAATTCAAGCTTTTATGCGCGAAGGCGCGCGTGAGGACAAATGAAAGTTCTGGTTACGGGGTCGGCCGGATTCATCGGCATGCACTGCGCCCAGCGCCTGCTCGCGCGTGGCGACACGGTGGTGGGGCTGGACAATCTGAATGACTATTACGATCCGGCCCTGAAACACGCGCGGCTCGCCCAGCTCGAAACCGCCCCGCTGTTCCGCTTCGAGCGCATGGACGTGGCCGACGGGGCCGCGCTGGCGGCGCTGTTCGCCCGCGAAAAGTTCGACCGCGTGGTGCATCTGGCGGCCCAGGCCGGCGTGCGCTATTCGCTGGAAAATCCGCACGCCTATGTGCAGAGCAACTTGGTCGGTTTCACCAACGTGCTGGAAGCCTGCCGCCATCACGCCTGCGCGCATCTCGTGTATGCCAGCAGTTCCAGCGTGTATGGCGGCAACCGGCGGCTGCCGTTTTCGGAGCACGACAGCGTCGACCATCCGGTCAGCCTGTACGCGGCGACCAAAAAAGCCAATGAGCTCATGGCGCATACCTATAGCCACCTGTTCGGCCTGCCGACCACCGGCTTGCGCTTCTTCACCGTGTATGGGCCCTGGGGACGGCCGGACATGGCGCTGTTCAAGTTCACGCGCGCGATACTGGCCGGCGAAGCGATAGACGTGTATGGCCAGGGCGCGATGCAACGCGACTTCACCTATATCGACGACATCGTCGAAGGCGTGCTGCGCGCGCTGGACCGGGCGCCCGCGCCGGACGCTGGATTCGACACGCAAAACCCTGACGCGGCGCGCAGCTGGGCGCCTTACCGGGTGTTCAACATAGGCAACCACGCGCCGGTCGGGCTGATGGATTTCATCGCCGCGCTGGAAACCGCCATAGGCCGCAAAGCCGCCATGCGCATGTTGCCCATGCAGCCGGGTGATGTGCAGGCCACCTATGCGGATATCGGGGAATTGCAGTCGTGGTGCGGTTTTGCGCCCGGCACCCCGATCGATGTCGGGGTCGGGCGCTTCGTCGCCTGGTACCGCGGCTATTACGGCATCGCCTGAACAAAGGCCTCCGGTTCAGAACAATTCCGCGGCGCCGAAAGGCGTGCCCTGCGCGTCCTTTGCGGATAGCGAGGGCGCTTCCGCGAGCGGCCAGGGTATGGCCAGCGAGGGGTCGTTCCAGGCGATGCAGCGCTCATGCGGCGGCGACCAGTAGTCGGTGGTCTTGTACAGAAATTCCGCGCTGTCCGACAACACCACGAAGCCGTGCGCAAAGCCCGGCGGTATGAACAGCTGGCGCTTGTTGTCGGCCGACAGTTCGACGCCTACCCAGCGCCCCAGCGTGGGCGACTCGCGGCGTATGTCCACGGCCACGTCGAAAACCGCACCCTGCACGACGCGCACCAGTTTGCCCTGGGCTTTGGGCGCGATCTGGTAGTGCAGGCCGCGCAGCACGCCGCGCGCCGAGCGTGAATGGTTGTCCTGCACGAAGTCGTAGTGCGTGCCGGCCGCCGCGTCGAACGCGGCCTGGTTGAAACTTTCGAAAAAGAAGCCGCGCGCGTCACCGAACACCTTGGGTTCGATCAACAGCACGTCCGGAATTTCCAGTCGGGTCGCCTGCATGTCAGCCCCGCACCTTGTCGGCCAACAGGCGCAGCAGGTAAGCGCCGTAAGCATTTTTGGCGAGCGGGGCGGCCAGGCGCTCCAGCGCCGTGTCGTCTATCCAGCCCTGGCGCCAGGCCAGTTCTTCCACGCAGGCAATTTTGAGGCCCTGACGCTTTTCTATGGTCTGGATGAATTGCGACGCTTCCAGCAGCGAATCGTGCGTGCCGGTATCCAGCCAGGCGTAGCCGCGCCCCATGATTTCCACGCTAAGGTCGCCGGATTCCAGGTAAAGCCGGTTCAGATCGGTAATTTCCAGTTCGCCGCGTGCCGAAGGTTTGATGGTTTTGGCGCGCTCGACCACGCTGGAATCGTAAAAATACAGGCCGGTCACGGCGTAATTGGATTTCGGCTGGCGCGGCTTCTCTTCCAGG
>JAEUNN010000026.1 GCA_016791085.1 Rhodocyclaceae bacterium
GGCGCCGCGCAACTCCGTCACGCCTGCCAGCCGGCCGGCGGCCGCTGCCGGCCCGGCGCAAGTCCGCAATCTCGTTTTTTGCGAGCCGGGATTATCCTACATTCCTCCGCCCGGCGCGCCGCTGCGGCGGCGCCGGCCGCAACCAGGATGGCCGGCGCGCGCGGCTCGTCCCGGCCCAGGCGCAGGGCCGTCAACGCCCGCGGAACAGCGGGCGCCGCTTTTCCTTGAAGGCGCGTATGCCCTCCAGGTAATCTTCGCTGTCGTACACGACTTGGCGCAGTCCCTGCACCTTCTCGAAACCGCGCGGGCTGATGGGCTTGGCGCCGGCCAGCACGCGCAATTGTTCTTTCATGACGCTAATGCTGAGCGGCGCGTTTTCGGTGATCACGCGCGCCATGTCGAAAGTGAAGCTTTCCAGCTCTTCGGCGGCAATCACGTGGTTGATCATGCCTACCCGTTCGGCGCGCAGCGCATCGATGGGGCGCGCCGTGAATGCCAGTTCCTTGACGATGCGCAGGCTGGCCGCGCTCATGAAATTCATCATGCCGCTCACGTTGTAGGGCACGCCCAGGCGTGCCGGGGTGACCGCGAAAGTGGCTTGCGGCGCCGCGATGATCATGTCGCAGGCGAGCACGGTTTCGACCGCGCCGCCCCATACGCCGCCTTCGACCATGGCGATGACTGGTGCCGGAAACGCTTCGATCGCGCGTACCAGCTGGCGCAGCGGATCGTTCCAGCTCAGCGGGTCGCGGCGGCCTTCCGGCAATTCGTGCACGTCATGGCCGGCCGACCACACCTTGCTGCCGGGCTGGGCGCGCAGGATCACCACGCGCACTTCCTCGGCATAGAACTTTTCCAGCGCGGCGATGAGCTGTGCGATCAGATCCTCGCTCAATGCATTGAGCTTTTTGGGATTGTTGAGCGTGACGACGCCGATGCCGTCGGAATTGGAAGCCAGTACCAGGTCCATGTGTATCCTCGCGCCGCGCCAAGCGCCGCATTGCCGTGGGAGGGGTGCCACGCCTGGCGCCCGTACCGGCGGCCGCTCGCGCGCAGCGCAAGCCGCAATGATGCGCGCGGACACGGATGGACTCAATTGTGGAAAATGCGCACCGCGCCGGCTGCCACGGCGGCGCGCCGCAAGCGGGATTGCCGCGTCCGCGCTAGGCCGTGGAACGCGCCCCGCCGCGCGCGCGGCGGGGCGTTTGCGGCGGCTCATTGCGGCCGCCATCCTGCGCCGGCAGCCGTATGCTGCGCTTGGCGTCGGCCCGGTCCGCAGGCAGGCGCCCGACCAATTTGGGCAGCAAACTCACCTGACGGCCATTCACTCGGATCAGCCCGCCGGTGCTCAGCTCGCGCAGCGTGCGCGACAGGGTTTCCGGTGTCAGCCCCAATAGCGCGGCCAGCAGGCTTTTTGGAATCGGCAGTTCGACCAGGCGTTCACCCAGCGCATTGACGGTGCCGGGCAGGCGCAGCAGATAGTCGGTGAGCCGGCGTCCGCCCGGCAGCAGGTGACTGTCCGCAATGTCCCGCTCGATCGCGCACTGGCGGCGCGCCACGGCGGCCAGCAGCTGCAGCGCAAGCTGCGCGTCGCGCTGTGCCGCACGCAGCAGCACGTCTTTTTTGACGCACAACACCAGGCTGGCTTCGATCGCCTCGGCATAGCAGAGGTGGGCGCCGTCGGCGAACAGTTCGGACAAGCCGCAATGGCCGCCGGCCGTCACGACTTCGATCACCTTTTCGCCGCCCTGCGGCGACCCTATGGCGATCTTGATGCCGCCGGACAATATCTGGTGAAAGGCGCGCGGCTTTTCACCGGCGTCGTACAGCAGGCCGCCCTTCTGGATTTGCGTCAAATGGCAATCGAGGGCTATTTCCTGCAGGCTTTCCGGCGCACAGCCGTGCAATATCGCGATATCCGCGAGCAACATGCTCAAATCGCCGCCTCCCATGCCATGGTTCTCCCTGATCAGGTGCGCGCTTGCGGCGCGCGGACGTCCGGCCGGAGGTGCCGCATCGCAAGCATGGCGGCACCGGGAAGTTCAAACCCAAGTTTAGAAAGCGTTTTCGTGCCATTTGTTGACAAGGGTCACAAACTTTCGGGCTCCCGGGG